>NZ_JBOBDR010000017.1:0-159597 GCF_050586545.1 Pseudomonas sp. WC2
CCTTTCAAACAGCTCAAAACTCACTGACACCCCACCGCGCAATCCCGACCGAACATCCATTCTGGATAAAGGTCAATCAAGGGAGAGCACAGCTGCGGAGGGTTGATCACCGTGCACATCGCCGACATCACCATGTTCTACGCCCCGGCCAGCGGTGGCGTACGAACCTACCTGGATGCCAAGCATCGCCGGTTGAGCGTCAAACCCGGTATTCGTCACAGCCTGCTGATCCCCGGCGCCGACTTCGGTGAACACGACGGCCTGTACACAGTGCCGGCGCCTGCCCTGCCGTTCGGAAAGGGTTACCGCTTCCCGCTGCGCCTCGCGCCTTGGCGAAATGTCCTGGAGGATTTGCAGCCGGATCTGATCGAAGTCGGCGACCCCTACCTCACCGCGTGGGCCGCACTGGATGCTCGACGAACGCTGGACGTGCCGGTCATCGGCTTTTACCACTCGGACCTGCCGCTGCTGGTCGGCAATCGCATGGGCCATTGGGTGACGCCGAATGTCGAGGCCTATGTCACCAAACTGTACGGCAACTTCGACCGCGTGCTCGCGCCGAGCCAGGTCATGGCCGACAAGTTAATCGGCCTGGGCGTGTGCAATGTGTTTGTGCAACCGCTGGGGGTGGATCTGCAAACCTTTCATCCCGAGGCTCGTGACCCCGGTTTACGCGCAGAACTGGGTCTGGCTGAAGACACGCGCCTGCTGATTTTCGCCGGGCGCGGTTCAAAAGAGAAAAATCTGCCGGTGTTGCTCAAGTGCATGCAACGTCTCGGCCCGCGTTATCACCTGCTGCTGGTCGGTTCCTCGATGCCGACGATGGTGCCCGACAACGTCACCGTGATCGACGAATTCTGCCCGGCGCCGACGGTGGCGCGCCTGATCGCCAGTGCCGATGCGCTCGTACATGCCGGTGATCAGGAAACCTTTGGTCTGGTCATCCTCGAAGCAATGGCTTGCGGGATTCCAGTAGTGGCCGTCGCCGCCGGAGCGTTCGAAGAGATCGTCCATGAATCGTGCGGCCTACTCTGCGCGCCGAATAACCCACAGGCCATGGCCAATGCCGTGCGCGAGTTGTACAGCCGCGGCTGCGCGACACTCGGCCAACAGGCGCGGCAGCATGTCGAACGACATTACGCTTGGGACACTGTCGTCGACAGTCTGCTCAGTCACTATCACGCCGTGCTTGGCGACACATTGCCGCGGGTGGCCAATGCTTGAGTCCAAAAGTCCGCCCGCCCTCTTATTGGTGCTGCACGACGTAGCGCCCTCGACGTGGGCGGACTATCAACCCTTTGTCGAAGCGGTCGATGCGCTGGGCAATGTGCCGATGACCTGGCTGGTGGTGCCGAATTTCCACCGGCATGCTGCCCTCGACGATCACCCGGCATTTTGCCGAATGCTCGATGCGCGTGTCGCCCGTGGCGATGAGTTGGCGCTGCACGGTTATTACCACGACGATCAGGAGCCTGCCCCGACCACGCCGCGAGACTGGTTCATGCGCCGTATTTACACTCACGAAGGCGAGTTCTATCGTTTGTCCCGTGAAGCCGCCCTCTCCCGCCTGCGCGACGGCATCGAAGTGTTCCAGCGCCACGACTGGCCGCTGCACGGTTTTGTCGCCCCGGCGTGGTTGATGAGCGATGGCACCCGTGAGGCGCTGCGCGAATTGCCGCTGAGCTACACCAGTGATCCGCAGCATCTGTATCGTTTACCGGACTTCACCGCCATCAACGCGCCGGGTCTGGTCTGGAGCGCCCGCAGCGCCTGGCGTCGGGGCTTGTCGAAACTGGTCAGCGAGCAGCGTCAGCAGCGCTGGCGTCACGCACCAGTGATTCGGCTAGGCTTGCACCCTGTAGACATGCGCCATGGTTTTTCCCGGGATTACTGGCTGCACACCCTTGAACGTTTGCTCGCCGAAGGACGCGAACCGATGACCAAAATCAACTGGCTCGCCCAACAGCGCGGTCAACTGGAACGCGCCGCATGAGCCGCAGTATTTTGTTGCTGATCGGCCTGCTCGCCGCCGTGGCGATTCCGGTCGTGCTCGGCGGCGGCGACACCTGGGCGCGCCTGCAAAGCTTTCCGCTGCAGTGGTTGTTGATCATGTTCGGCATGATCCTGCTCTGCTGGGGCATCAACACCCTGCGCTTGCGCCTGTTGCTCGGCGATCAACGCGACCGGGTCACGCCGATGCAAAGCCTTGGCGTTGTCATGGCCGCCGAATTCGCCTACTGCGCAACACCCGGCGGCAGTGGCGGACCACTGACGATCATGGCCCTGCTCGCCCGCAGCGGTGTACGCCCGGCGCGGGGCAGCGCAGTGTTCGCCATGGATCAGCTGAGTGACTTGCTGTTCTTTCTTTGTGCACTGAGCGGGATTCTGATTTACGCGCTGTTTCAGCACCTCAGTGATCGCCTGGAATGGTTGCTGACGGTCAGTGCGGTTTCATTGTTTGGCGGGTTGTTCACTTGCGTGCTGGTGGCGCGTTATCACCGCGCCTTGATTCGCCTGAGCGGTCGCCTGTTGGCGAGGATGAACGTCGAGCCCAGCACACGCCGGCGCTGGGCGCGCAAGTTGCTGCACTTTCTCGCGGCATTTACCGACACGTTGAAGTTGCCGTGGCAAACACTGGTCAAAGTCTTTGCGCTGACGTGTGTGCATTGGTTGTTGCGCTACAGCGTGTTGTATCTGGCGCTGCGCGGCCTCGGCGCGGACTTGCAGTGGGCGTGGAGTTTTCTGGTGCAGATGGTTTCGCTGGGCGCCGGGCAATTCAGTCTGCTGCCGGGCGGCGCGGGGGCGGCGGAATTGACTTCGGCGGCACTGTTGGCGCCGATGGTGGGTAAATCCACCGCAGCTGCGGCGATTCTGATCTGGCGTGTGGTGACGTACTACTTCTATCTGTTGGTCGGTGGTCCGGTGTTTCTGTTGATGCTCGGCCGGCCGTTGTTGAAGAAGTTAATGAACGTCAGACAGGCTTCTTAGCGTCGTCCTGTTGCTGTTCTTTGAGCTGCTCCCACAACTCGGCAGCGCCGGGAAACTCGGTGCCATCCTCCGAAGTCATGTCCTGCGGATCGTATCGACTCAAACAACCTTCACCCAAAGTCGCCGGCGCTTTGGAAGTGGCTTTGTCCAGTGGATCGCTCATGTATGTTTCCTCGGGCTTAAACGACGAAGGGCCTGAGCGATTGAACGCCCAGACCCTTGGTTTTTCAAGCCTGTGTGATTTGAATCAGAACACCACAGTCTTGTTGCCGTGCACCAGCACGCGATCTTCAAGGTGATAGCGCAGGCCGCGGGCCAGCACCATCTTCTCGACGTCACGGCCGAAACGCACCATGTCTTCGATGCTGTCGCTGTGGCTGACGCGCACCACGTCCTGCTCGATGATCGGGCCGGCATCCAGCTCTTCGGTCACGTAGTGGCAGGTCGCGCCGATCAGCTTCACGCCACGCAGGGAGGCCTGGTGGTAGGGCTTGGCGCCGACGAACGACGGCAGGAAGCTGTGGTGAATGTTGATCACCTTGTGCGCGTATTCACGGCACATGTCCGGCGGCAGGATCTGCATGTAGCGCGCCAGGACTACGACTTCGGCGTCATGCTGTTTGACCAGACGCGACACTTCGTCAAAGGCTGGTTGCTTGTCTTGCGGATTGACCGGGACATGGTAATAAGGAATGCCGTGCCACTCGACCATGCTGCGCAGGTCATCGTGGTTGGAAATCACGCAGGAAATTTCGCAGTCCAGCTCATCGCTGTGCCAGCGGTGCAACAAGTCCGCGAGGCAGTGCGATTCGCGGCTGGCCATCAACACCACGCGCTTTTTCTGCTCGGTGTCGGTGATACGCCAGTCCATCGAGAACTCTTCGGCGATCGGCGCAAACTTCTCGCGCAATACTTCAATACCGAATGGCAGCGAATCGGCACGAATTTCGTGACGCATGAAGAACCAGCCGACCTGATTATCCGAGTGGTGGCTCGCTTCGGTGATCCAGCCATTGTGGGCTGCCAGAAAGTTACTGACTTTGGCAACGATGCCAACGCGGTCCGGGCAAGAAATCACCAGCCGATAGGTGCGCATGAGGGGGAAACTCCAGAACTTCGCAAAGGCCGCCATTCTAGCGACTGCGCAGGAAAACTGCAGTATTGATGACCACTGCCGGAGGCGGGCCCTCTTCCCACAGCTTTTTGACGGGGCAATCGCCAGCGTGATGGCGGCATAGTGGCACCGCTTTATCCGGCAAGTGTGAATATCGCTGATGACTGGATCACACTATTTAACTGAATATTCAAATCTCGGCAGTTTCTGGTAACTAATTTAAATAAAAAGCCGGGTTAAATGTTTACTTGATGAAACAGCCTGACTATTATTGCGGCACTGTCCCCCTGCCATTCAGCACTCTCCATAAGGTAGTAATCATGTCCTTGATCAACGAATATCGCGCCACTGAAGAAGCGATCAAAGAGCTGCAAGCTCGTTTGAAGAACCTGTCGCAAGACGACAAACTGCAAACCGAGCTGGAATTCGAAGGCAAATTGCGCACCCTGATGGGTGAATACTCCAAGTCGCTGCGTGACATCATCGCGCTGCTGGATCCGGAAGCAAAAACCAAAGCACCCCGTGGCGGCGCAGTCAAAACTACTGGCACCAAACGCGCTCGCAAAGTTAAACAATACAAAAACCCGCACAACGGCGAAGTCATCGAAACCAAAGGTGGCAACCACAAAACTCTGAAAGAGTGGAAAGCCAAGTGGGGCGGTGACGTGGTTGAAGGCTGGGCGACCCTGTTGGGCTAAGCCGCAACCCTATCGCAGACCGTTTTGCGATAAAAAAAGAAACGCCAGCGAAAGCTGGCGTTTTTTTATGCGCGGAAATTAACCCGGGTCATGTTCGATTTCAAAGATTCAAACGTTTGCGTAATGCCTCGACATAATTCTGCCATTCGGTGAGCACCTCTCTCTGCATCGGGTTTGCACTTAACAGCCACTGCTCCGCTGCCTCTGCAAATGATTTCAAGGTATTCGGCGCGCCCCATTGCGGGTCGGACAATCGCTGCTGACAAAATACCCGCCAGCGTTCTTGCTCTTCAGAATTCAACGTATCGGCAAAGTTACGCGCGCGATATCGAAAGAGTAATTCGGGTAAACGTTCATCATCGAAAGGCCATTGCTCTTGCGCTAATTGCGCAGGGTCGGCCGCTCTCACTTGCTCGCATAGACGCCGGTCACGGTCACCGATAAATCCATCGTACAACTGTTGTTCCGGATCCTCGCTCGGGGTGAAATCTTCACTGGCATAAATAGCCGCAAGTTTATCCTGCCAAAGTTGTTGTGCGTCAGTTAGTCGCAGCGCTCGCTGCTGGTACAGCGCCATGTCCAGACCCAGCCGTTGCTGATCCTGCTCACGCAGCACCGCCAGCGGTGCCACCACCGGGCAGCGGTTGATATGAATCAGCTTGAGCGGCACCGGCAGTTCGCCTTCGCGCAAATCATCGCGGCGGGTGTACAGGCGCTGGCGCAAGGTTTGCGCGTCAAGGTCGAGCAAGCCCTGGGGATCCAGATGCAGATCGCAGACGATCAGGGCGTTGCGGTTCTTCGGGTGCCAGGCCAATGGCAGCACCACGCCAACAAAACTGCGTGCCGCGGAAAAGCGTCCCGAGATATGCACCAATGGCTGCAACAGACGGATCTGATCCATGACTTTCTGCTTGCTGCGCAACTGAAACAGCCAGTCATAGAGTTTTGGCTGTTTCTCGCGGATCAACCTGGCCAGCGCGATAGTGGCGCGCACGTCCGACAGGGCTTCGTGGGCATTCCCGTGATCGATGTTGTTGGCTGCGGTCAGGCGTTCGAGCTTGAGGGTCACCCGCCCTTCATCGTCAGTGGGCCAGACCAGCCCATCGGGGCGCAACGCATAGGCGGCGCGCACCACATCGATCAGGTCCCAGCGACTGTTGCCGCCCTGCCACTCCCGCGCGTAAGGATCGAAGAAATTGCGATACAAGCTGTAACGGGTCATCTCGTCGTCGAAACGCAAGGTGTTGTAACCCGCGCCGCAGGTGCCCGGTGCGGCCAGTTGCGCATGCACCCGCGTCATGAAATCGGCTTCGCTCAAGCCTTTTTCGGCGAGCTGGCTCGGGGTGATACCGGTGATTGCGCACGCGGCCGGGTGCGGCAGGATGTCTTCGCTGGGCTGGCAATACAGGTTGACCGGCTCGTCGATTTCGTTGAGCGCGTGGTCGGTGCGAATCCCGGCCACCTGCAGCGGGCGGTCGCTACGGGGGATGATGCCGGTGGTCTCGTAGTCGTACCAGAAGATGGAAGTCACGGGCGGTTCCTGAACTGAATATCGGCGAAGTCTAGGCGCTCAACCGCTGTCGCGGCCAGCCTCGCGTCATTCAAGCAGCTTGTCTCACACGATGTGCAATACATAGTTATGTCGTTTTCCCCCGAGAGGCTGCTAGCATCGGACTCACTTGCACCCCGAACAGGCGAACATCAGGTAGCCCATGCTCGAGCCGACAGCACCGCCAAGGAAAGCATCGCTGGCCCCGCCGCTGGACACACGGCATCAAATCGAAACGCCGGAAGGCATCGATCTGCCACTGCGACCGGCCGGGTTGATGGTACGGGCCGTGGCGTTCAGCATCGATCTCGCCCTGCGCGGCTTGATCCTCGGCGTTCTGTTCCTCGCACTCGCCTTTCTCGGCAAGCTCGGCATGGGTCTGGGCTCGTTGCTGCTGTTTGCGGTGAGCTGGTGGTACATGGTCCTGTTTGAAGTGCTGCGTCAGGGCCGTTCACCGGGCAAGCAATGGATGGGCCTGCGGGTGGTGCACGATGACGGCACCCCGGTCGGCTGGTCCGCTTCACTGCTGCGCAATTTGCTGCGCTTCGTCGACCTGCTGCCATTCGGTTATTTCTTCGGCGCCATCAGTTGCCTGCAACATCCGACCTTCAAACGCCTCGGCGATATCGCCGCCGGCACCTTGGTGGTCTACAGCGAAAAACCTCTGCAGCGTCCGCAGTTGCCTGACGCCGAATCCCGTCGATCCCCGGTCACGCTGACCCTCAGTGAGCAACGTGCCGTACTCGCTTTCGCCGAGCGCCAGCATGAGTTGTCACCCGAGCGGGTCAATGAGCTGGCAGCGCTGCTGGCCCAGCCGCTGCATATTTCCGCACCCAAGGCGGTTACCGAACTCAACGGCATCGCCCGTGGTTTGTTGGGTCCAACATGAAGCAGAGTCTTTTCGAAAGTCGCCACAAGGCCGAATGGGAGCGCTTCACCCTGGCCCTCGAACGCCTTGAGCATGGCAAAGATACGTCGCAAGTCGCCGGTTTCCCCAAGGCCTATCGGCGACTATGCCAGCATCTGGCGTTGGCACAGGAACGTGGCTACAGCAGTTTTCTGATCGACTCGTTGCAACAGCAAGTCCTGCGCGGCCATCAACAGCTTTATCGTCATCGCAGTCGACTCGGCGTCAACCTGCTCGGCTTCATTCTCGCGGACTTCCCGCGACTGGTTCGCGCCGAGTGGCGTTTTGTGCTCAGCGCTGGCCTGCTGTTTTTCGGCAGCCTGATCGGTGTCGGTGTGTTGGTTTATCTGTTTCCCGAGCTGATCTACAACCTGATACCCGCCGATCAAGTGCGCGAGATGCAAGGCATGTACGACCCTGTCGCCGGTCATCTGGGACGACCCGTCGAGCGTGCGGCCAGTGAAGACTGGGTGATGTTCGGTTACTACGTGATGCATAACATCGGTATCGCCTTCCAGACCTTCGCCAGCGGTTTGCTGCTGGGCGTCGGCAGCGCGTTCTTTCTGTTCTACAACGGCATGGTCATTGGTGCGGTGGCCGGACATCTGAGCGAAATAGGTTTCGGCCAGACCTTCTGGTCGTTCGTGATCGGTCATGGCGCCTTCGAGCTGACAGCCATTGCCCTGGCGGGCGCGGCCGGGCTCAAACTCGGCTGGGCGTTGATCGCGCCGGGCCGTCTCACCCGCGGTGAGTCACTGCGGGTGGCGGCGCGCAAAAGCGTGCTGCTGGTGTGTGGGGTGATGTTGTTCCTGTTGATCGCCGCGTTTATCGAAGCCTATTGGTCATCGACAACCAGCGTCACGCCGATGACCAAATATGCGGTTGGCGCCGTCCTGTGGCTGATCGTCGCCCTGTATCTGTCACTCGCCGGAAGGACTCGCCATGCGCCTGAGTGACGCCAGCGTGGTGATCCGCCCGCGCACGACCTGGGAAGCCATGGACCTGGGCGTACTGATGAGCCAGCAGCATCGACGTCTGCTGATGACCAGTTGGGCCATCGTCACTCTGCCGCTGTTCGCCTTGCTCAGCGTGCTGCTGTGGGATTCGCCTTCGCTGGCGATGTTCATTTTCTGGTGGTTGAAGCCGGCTTATGAACGCCTGCCGCTGTACATTCTGTCCAAAGCGCTGTTCGGTGAAACGCCGACATTGAAACAGGCGCTGCGGCATTTCCCGACCTTGCTCAAACCGCAATTGCTTGCCAGCCTGACGTGGCGCCGCCTGAGTCTGAGCCGCAGCTTTCTGCTGCCGGTGCTGCAACTCGAAGGCCTCGACGGCAGCGCTCGGCAACAACGCCTGCAAGTGCTGCTGCAACGCAATGCCGGCGCCGCGCAATGGCTGACGATCATCGGCGTCCACCTGGAAACGGCGCTGTGGATCGGCTTGATGGTGTTGTTCTACATGCTCCTGCCCCAGCAGATCGAAACCGATTGGGACTGGCAGTCATTGGTCTTCGGCCCGGAGCATCAGTGGCGTTGGCTGGAGCATCTGACCAACGTTTTTTATGCGTTGATCCTGGTGGTGTGGGAGCCGATCTATGTCGCCTGCGGGTTCAGTTTGTACCTGAACCGGCGCACGCAACTGGAGGCCTGGGACATTGAACTGGTGTTCCGGCGCCTGCGCCAACGCCTGAACAACGGTGTACTCGGTGTGTTGCTGGCGGTCTGTCTGTTGCTGCCGACTCTGCAGCCGGTGTGGGCTGCCGAAGCGGACACCGCCGCCGATGCACCGAGCGCCCCTCGGTTGTTGAATCAGCCGCTGAGCAGTCAGACCTCGCGCGACAGCATCAAAGGCCTGCTGGAACAGGCGCCATTCAAGAACAAAGAGTCCGTCACGCGTTACCGTTTTGGTGACGACCCGGCCACTGCGGCCAAGGACAAGCAGTCCGGTGATGCCCCGCAATGGTTGAAAACCCTGTTGGGCTGGCTCAATGGCCAGCACCTCAATGCCTTGGCCAAAGTCATTGAAGTCGGGTTGTGGGGTGCCCTGATTGCCGCGCTCGGCTGGCTGATCTGGCGCTATCGCGAATTTTTCCGGACCTTCGTCAGTCGCCGGCCAACACTATCGAAGCCAAACAAACGGCCACTGCCGCAGCAAGCCTTCGGCCTCGACCTTGGCCGCGAAACCCTGCCTGACGATATCGCCGGCAGCGCCGAACAACTCTGGCTTTCAGAGCCCCGCGCAGCGCTGGGGTTGCTCTATCGAGGGTTGCTCAGCCATCTGCTGCACGAGTTCGACCTGACGCTTAAACCCGCCGATACCGAGCACCAGGTGCTGACCCGCATCGAGCAACTGCAGCGTCCGCAACTGCTCGCCTACAGCCGCCACCTCACCGCTCATTGGCAGAACATGGCCTACGGGCACCGGGTGCCGGCGGCGCATCTGCGAGAGGAATTGTGCGATGGCTGGCGCGCGTTATTCGACAAAGGCGTCGCCCGTTGAACCGGCGCACGCTTTGGCTACTCGGCGCCTTGCTGCTCGCCCTGCTCGGCGCGTTGAGCATTTACCTGTACTTCAAGGCCACGCCGTATCAGGAGGTGGTCGATCACGGCCCGTCTCCCGCGGCGCAAGCCAACCCGTATCTGGCCGCAGAAATGTTCCTGCGCGAGCGCGGCCTTAGTGTTAATCATGCCGAGACGTTGGCGGGGCTGGCGGACATTGACCCGCGCGGGCACACCTTGCTGTTGTTCGGCGAGCGCGCGCGAATGACCCCGCGGCAGATAGATCAGGTGTTGAACTGGAGCCGCGCCGGCGGGCGGCTGGTGTTCGTTGCCGAATCCCTGTGGGATGAAAAGGCCAAGCAAAGCGATGACCTGTTGCTCGACCGGGTGCAGCTGCATCAATCCCTGAGCCAGGATCTGAAAGACCCGCCCAAGGATCTGGAAAAAGATCGCTATCCGAAATTGACCAAACTCTATCTGGAAGACGAAGACGCACCGGCCTATGCCGGATTTGACACGGACTTTCATCTCGACGACCCGAAAAATCTCGCTCAGGCCTGGGCCAACAGCGCCAAGGCCACGCACATGATGCAACTGGCCTACGGCCTCGGCACGATCACCGTGGTCACCGATGCCGAGCTGTGGAAAACCGCCGACATCGGCAAATACGACAACGCCTGGCTGCTCTGGTATTTGACTGCCGACACTGACATCACCTTGATCTACAACACCGAGCACGACGGCTTATGGACGTTGCTCTGGCGTTACTTCCCGCAGGCGATCGTCGCGCTGTTCGCCTTGATCGGCTTATGGCTGTGGCAAGTCGCCGTGCGTCACGGGCCGGTACAGGCACCGGCGCCGAGCGGTCGTCGGCAATTGCAGGAACACCTGCGTGCCAGCGCTGATTTCCTGCTGCGCCACAACGGCCAACACTCGCTGCTGCAAGCCCTGCAACAGGATGTGTTGCGCCGCGCACGCCGCCGTCACCCCGGTTTCGACCAATTGAACGTTGCCGAACAATGGCTGGTGCTGTCGCGCCTGACCCGGCAACCCACCCGCGCCATCAGCCAGGCCCTGAGCCCGCGAGCGAATCAGCGTCTATCCAGCGCTGAGTTCACCCGCCAGGTCGCCCACCTGCAAACCTTGAGGAATGCGTTATGAGTGAACAGATCGAGCCCGGCAGCGCCAGTCACGCCGCCCAGCAACGCCAGCGCGCCAGCCAGTTGGCGCAAGCGCTGCGCAGCGAGTTGCACAAGGCGCTGATCGGCCAGGAGGCGGTGATCGATGACGTGCTGACGGCGTTGATTGCCGGCGGTCACGTCCTCCTCGAAGGCGTCCCCGGGCTGGGCAAGACCTTGCTGGTGCGGGCGTTGGCCCGTTGCTTCGGCGGCGAGTTTGCGCGCATTCAATTCACCCCGGACCTGATGCCCAGCGATGTCACCGGCCACGCCGTGTACGACCTGCAGACCGAGCAGTTCAAACTGCGCAAAGGCCCGTTGTTCACCAACTTGCTGCTGGCCGATGAGATCAATCGCGCACCGGCGAAAACCCAGGCGGCGTTGCTCGAAGCCATGCAGGAACGTCAGGTCACCCTCGAAGGACGCGCGCTGCCAATTCCTCAGCCGTTCATGGTGCTGGCGACGCAGAACCCGATCGAACAGGAAGGTACTTACCCGTTGCCGGAAGCCGAACTTGACCGTTTCATGCTCAAGGTGCGCATGGATTATCCCGACGCCGATCAGGAACTGGAGATGGTGCGTCAGGTCAGCCGTTCGACCCGCGCCGACATGCTCGACGTGCAACCCTTGCGCACGCTGTTGCAGGCCAAGGATGTGCAAGCACTGCAGCGCATCGCCAGTGATTTGCCACTGGATGATCAGGTGCTCGATTACGCCATACGCTTGGCCCGCAGCACGCGGACATGGCCAGGACTGACGCTGGGTGCCGGGCCGCGCGCCTCGATTGCGCTGGTGCGCTGCGGCCGCGCCCGCGCCTTGCTGCGCGGTGGCGAGTTCGTACTTCCGGACGACATCAAGGGCTGCGCGCTCGCGGTCCTGCGCCATCGCGTGCGCATTGCTCCCGAGCTGGATATCGAAGGCCTGCAAGTCGATCAGGTGCTCCAGCAACTACTCGATCAGATCCCGGCGCCGCGCCTGTGAAACCCTCGCGCCTGTTGTTGATCTGGCTGGCGTTATTGTTCGCCGTCGGCCTGCTGCTGGGCACTGCGCAAGCCCTGCAAGTCGAGCTGCCCGCCAGTCTGATGTCAATCAACTGGGGCTTGCTGCTGGCCTTGCTGGCACTGGCAGTGCTCGACGCCATTCGCCTCAAGCGTCTGCCCTCCCCCGACGTCACCCGACAACTGCCCGGCAGCCTGCCCCTCGGTCGTTGGGGTGAAGTGCGACTGGACGTTCAACACGGCTTTGTCGAACCTTTGCAGATGCGGATTTTTGATCATGTGCCGGACGGTCTGGACTTTGAAAACCTGCCGCTGACCGTCGAATTGCAACCTGGCCAGATCAGCCAGATCAGCTACCGCCTGCGTCCGTTGCGGCGCGGCCATTTCAATTTTGAACGGTGCGAAATCAATCTGCCGAGTCCGTTGGGATTGTGGTCGGGCAAACGCCTGCTCAACGTCGTCGACAGCACTCGGGTTTACCCGGATTTCGCCCGTTTGTATGGCGGCGAATTGCTTGCGGTGGACAACTGGCTCAGCCAGCTCGGCGTGCGTCAGCACCAACGTCGTGGCCAGGGTCTGGAATTCCATCAACTGCGCGAATTCCGCGAAGGCGACAGCCTGCGCCAAATCGATTGGAAAGCCACCGCGCGCCAGCGCACGCCGATTGCCCGCGAGTATCAGGACGAACGCGACCAGCAGATCCTGTTCATGCTCGATTGTGGTCGGCGCATGCGCAGCCACGACGGCGAGCTGTCGCACTTCGATCACGCGCTCAATGCCTGTCTGCTGTTGAGCTACGTCGCTTTGCGTCAGGGCGATGCGGTGGGCATCAATACCTTCGCCAGCGATCAGCCGCGTTACCTCGCGCCGGTCAAAGGCACCGGGCAGTTGAACGTGCTGCTCAACAGTGTCTACGACCTCGACAGCAGCAAACACAGCGCCGATTACCAGGGCGCCGTGACGCAATTGCTGGCGCGCCAGAAGCGCCGGGCGCTGGTGCTGCTGGTGACCAATCTGCGTGATGAAGACGATGAAGAACTGTTGAGTGCGGTCAAAAGACTGAGCCAGCTACATCGCGTGCTGGTGGTCAGTCTTCGTGAAGACCTGCTCGATGCCCAGCGACAGACAGCGGTGCAGACCCTACCCGAGGCGCTGGCCTATTGCGGCACCGTGACTTACTTGAATGACCGTGCCGAACTCCATGAACGCCTGGGCGCTCACGGAGTGCCGGTGGTGGACGCGCGCCCGGAGGAGCTGGGCGCGGAACTGGTGACACGATATTTGAGCTGGAAAAGAGCCGGTGCCACTTGAGGCTCAAGTGACTTCGACCGAGGCCGAGTCAGTGGATATTGTTCCGCCAGGATTAATGACCGTGAACACCAAGTGAAGCGGTCCGGCCTGCATCGGCCGCCAGATGACTTCAACTTGGCCTTCATGATTTGTTTTGAACGTTACGACACCCATGAAATTGGTGGTTACTTGAACATCCCGGCCCGCCATAGGAAGGCCGGTGACAGTGTGCACGACAACGGCTTTTATATTCGCAAAGTCGGCCGGACCAATAGGGCTTTGCTCCACAATCACTTGTTTGATCCGGCCGTGCTCCGGGGAGCTCAGAGGGTCAAGCACAGCAATCACCTGCTGTTTGAATACCTCACTGCGCTCCACCCGCGCAATCAGGTCAAAATTGCCGAACTGTCCGGGTTTGAACTCGACACGCGCTTGCCCGCGCTCATCCGTCTCCGAAGGCAAGAAGCTCAGCTGTGGAAAATCCCAGCTCACCTGCAAACCCTTTGCAGCATGACCATTGCGGCTGTACACCACCTTGGCAATCGCCGAGACGCTTTCGCCTTGATAGAGCGTGGTTTTGTCGGTGATGAGGGATTCGAGCAACACTTCATCTTCCAGTACAAGGACAGGAATTGAAGACGCATACCATCCGGCCAGGCCCCCTTTCACGATAGCGGTCAACAACCTTTCGCCGGGGACGCTGAGAATGAATTCCACCGTAGCGTTGCCATTGATGTCTGTCAGGGTCGAATCGAGGCGGATACCGTCGAACTCCCACATGACCTCGGTATCCGGCAAAGGCTGACCGCTTATCGCGGAGACGACGGTAGCCTGCGCCGACATCTTCTGGCCCGGGTACCCGGAGGGCTCCAAAGCAGTAAGCGTGCCTATTTTTCGCGGCTCATTGAGCGTGAAATCCAGCCCGACCGAATCTGAGTAAACCTCATCCCCCACTCTCGCCCGCAGCACCGAAGCCCCCGGCGTGCGTGGGGTGAAGCGAATCCTCGCGACGCCATAAAAATCCGTCAGGCTGGTCTGTGTGCCCAAATCCGTATGGGTCCAGGTCACTTCAATCCCGACCATCGGTCTCCCGGAAATCGACGAGACCAAGGTTACCTGCTCGAGCAGTTCCTGGTTCCAGTCCAGCACCTGGCGGATTCGTGCACCCTCGGCAAATTTCAACACCTGAGTACCTGGACCCAGCGACATCGCGTTGGCCGGCGACAGACTGGCCAGTCGCTCGGCTGCCAGTTGCAGGTTGAAGCTGCCATCGCGCACGTCGCCCACTGCGAACGCAAACGCCAATCCCACGCCTTGAAAAGTCACAGGCGTACCCAGTGCTTGTCCGGACTCGAAACGAATATCCAGTTCGGCAGGCCCGGTGCCGGTCATGCCCAAGGTCAACTGACGACCGATCAAAGGGTTGTCGTTCGGCGCCAGCAGTTCGATACGATGCTGGCCCTTGCGCCGTGGAAAGGCAGTTTTATGGCCCCATGGATAAGCGGTGCCCCCGTCGAATCTGACGCTCAAGCTTTCCCATGGATCGCTGGCCAGTGCCATGATGTTCATCGACCGTCGCTCTTCGTAGCCGTTGTATGGACTATCAACGGCAGCGCTGATCGTGTGGGCGCCAGCCTCCTGCGGAGCAAAGGCAAAACCGCTCCAGCCGTGCGCATCGGTGTTGCTGGACTGCGTCGAGTTCCATCGGACCGGCACCCCTTCGACCGGCGCTTGCGTGTAGTGCGATATCACTCGAGTCCACAACCAGGCTGGCGCCAGGCCAACGACAGGGTCCACGGCTGACTCGCGTGACGATTCGATCTTGAGTCGATGATGGCCCAGCGTCATGTCGTTAAATCCGAAGGGCTGAAAGCCATATATACCAAACCCCACAGTGAATTCCCCAGGATGCTGGCTGCCGGAAAAATCAAACGTCCAGGTCACTCCACTGTCGCTTATGATTTGATTGCACAACCGATCAGGCGCGATTACCCCCCCCAAATCCTCCGGGTTTGTCCCTGCCCAACCTATCAACGCCTCGAGCCCAACCAAGGGGCTGAGCCCCGGGACTCTCAAGTTGTAATGATGCACCGCACCGAGGCAGGGAAAGAGTTGTTGAGCTTTCGACACTGTCATCTGGTCCAGCACCAGGAACAACTCCTCTGACAGGTCCTGGGAAATCAGCCGCCCGAACAGCTCGCGCTCGGGAATGCCATCGGTGGTCAATTTCAGCTCGAACAGTCTGCTGAGGCTGTCAGCCGCCCCTGAGCTCAACGTCCACGTCAGACCTCCCTCAGTCAATGGCCGGCGTGCGCCCAGATCACTGATGCGCAGTCCGATGTCAGGGTCGTCATCACGCCAGTGCAGCGCGATTTCCTTGTCGACCCACTCGCTGCCAGGCACAGCGGCGACTTTCAAGGTGTGAGTCTGCCCGCGCCGACACAACACACCCTGCACTTTGCGATCAACCACAACATCATCCAGCCACATGACCACCTGATCACGCCACGGGCTTGTGGCCAAGGCTTTCACTTGAAAAGGTCGTTCGACGGGCACTGCATCCGCATGCGCTTTGACCTTGGCAACGACCTCCATGTCACCCACCGCTGTCGGTGTATAAAGCAAACTCGCCCAGCCCCCTGAACCGGTGCTTGCCTGATGCGTTCCTCCATCGGGCAGCACCCATTCAACCAGGGCACTGACCACCGGATCACCATCGCCCAGCGCGACGTCATGCAGCACCTGCAGCCGCAGCAGCACGCTTTCTTCTTCATCGATGATCGGAAACTTGTTCGCCTCGCGCACTTCGCCGATCTTCACCACGTTGCGCGCCAGCGACATCTTCTTGAACGGCGAAGGCAACTTCAGTTTCGAGCAGGACAGCTGCACACTGAAAAGACCGTCGAAGCGGTCTGCATTGGTCAATGTCCACAACGGATCGGCTGCACCGACCGGCACCCGTTCGCCCAGTGGCGGACTGATCGTCACGCCCAGTTGCTCCGGCGAATCTCCGCTCCACGCCAGCGACAATGAAGTGCCCTGCAAAGCGGCGGGCACCTTGATGCGCAGCGGATAGTCCGCCCCGCGATTGGGGTAGCCGGTCTTTTCTGACCACGGCGTTTCTACCCCGTCTGACACGGCCAGCACGGCCTTCCACGGATCGGTCGCCAGCGCCTTCACCGCAAACGTCTCGGACACAGTGCCCGCCTGGTAATACGGGCTGTACGCCGAAGCCATGATGGTGAAATCACCCTCGGACGTGGGCTTATAGTCGAAATAGGCCCATCCGTTGTCATCGGTGTTGCTGGCCGCTTTAAGGCCCTGACCGTCGACTGCCCAGTTCACCGTGCGTCCCGCAAGGGGCTGCGAGGTGTACCAGGAAATCACCTGGACGCCCAGGCGCACGGATTGCTCACACTCCAGCACCGGGTAATAGGCGGCCTCCAGACGTTCGCGAAACGCCAAGCGGTGATGACCCAGCGACACTTCGAGCGGATAGGGTAGCGCGGTGTACTGGTTGCGCAGTTGCAAGGAAAACAGATACGGCTCGTCGTCGCCGATCAATGGGCAACTGAGCTGCCAGTCTTGCTGCAGTGGCTGATCGATCTCCCAACCGGGCTGGGCCAGGATGGCGCCTTGCGGGTTATTCTCAATCGTCAGCGATGCTTGCGTGCCCAGCCAGTCACTGTCGTCTTGCGGGATGAATCGCAAATGGTGCCCACCGCTGTGGGAGTCGAAGTCCGCCCCCAGGCAGAAGTGCAGGGGCGCACCCGGCGACAACGATTCTTCATCCAACTGCAGCGCTTGCAATTGCAATGGCAGATCGAGGTGCAACAGCAGCTCGATGCGGGCCACGCGAATCTCGGAGACCAAATCCCCCGCGTCATTCTCAGGACTGATGACCTCCACGCGCAAAGTCTGACCGGCCGTCAGTTCGAGATTCAACGTGCTTGTCGAAGGCGTGAGGTTCAAATCAAAAGGCTGCCCTTGCGCAAGCAAGTGCTGTTTCTGCTCAATGGCTTGTGCAGGTGGCGCCGGAATGTCGATGTCTTGCTGCAGTCCGGTCTCTACGACAGTGACCCGCAACGTACCTGCGCGGGTATGCATGGATTCATACAGAAAGCTCAGACAATAACGCACATGTGGGCTGATCGATTTGGGCGCCAGGAAGCTTTGAAAAACCGAAGAGCCTCTGGCAGCCCTCAGGTAGTTGATGTACTCAGCCCCGTGATAGTCCGTCATGACTGCAGCGGAGCCTGGACAGACCGGGCCTTTATTCCAGTGCTTGAAATCCTCACTGAAATCGCCGTTGAGCAGCAGATTCTGGTCAGCCTGGATGATCGGTTCACGCATGATTGCTCGCCCCTTTGAGTGTGCCCCGTTGGCCGGGCCCAGCTGCCACCACCTTGTCTTGCACAATCCGCAAGAATGTCGGGTCGCCGACTTTGGCGGTGTAGCGAATGCGCACGATGATGTCGGTCAAGGATTCCAGCATGGCTTTCTGTGGCTGCTCGCCTGCCCATGGAAAATTCAGCGTCCAGCGCGAAACCGCTCCGGTGCATTCAAATGGGTTGAGCAAGCCTTCGTCGGGTTTCAGGGTGGTCATGCCGGTGTCGCCGAAACCACTCGACAGGGCAATCTGCTGACCGCTACGCAGATTGATCTGTACATCCGCCGGCCCCACCGCGCCCGCGGGTGCATACAAGTATTCAATGGATTGAAGGCTAGCCTTGGTCGCAGTCATGCTGCTGACCTGCAGCAACGTCGCACGCGCATCTTCGTAAGGACCGAGCAGCACGGGCAGGTCGACCTCCACGGCATTGATCTGCCGGCAGTAATGACCCGGGTGATCACGGTCGAACAGTAGTTGCGAGAGTTTGAATTCCAGCTTGCCGCTGGCCCGCAATTGATCCAACGCCTCATCCCAGCCTGCGGCACCTGCTTGCGGATCAGTGGTGTCTTGAAACAGGCCACGCAACGAAATGGTTTTCACCAACTCGACCCGCCGTTCAAAGCGTTGCAGATACTCGCGCTCCATACGCAGCAAATACTCGCGCAAATGCTCGCCGGCAGTCAGGCCATGGCGGCTGTCGAGCCAGATCTGCGGCAGTGGAATCTGCGCGTCGTAGTCGCCGGTTTCGGCACTGAGCGAGGCCTGCGCGCTGATGCACAGACTGACCACGGCGTCATAGGCCTGATAGTGCAACGCTTTGAGCTGACCCAACAGCCAGCCGAGCAGTTCGGTGTTGCACGCGCGTTTTTTCAGGAAGTTGTAAAACGTCAGCGCTTGCGCATTGGCGCGCAAGGTTTGCTCAAGGCCGGCGCGCGCCGAGGCCACTGCATGCCCCTGCGCAATGATCTGCTCATCCAGTGCACGGATCTCCGCCAGCGCCTGATTGCGTTGCAGGTTCCATTCGTTGCGGCGACGCCGATAGGCCTCGGTGGTTGCCTGCTTGTCGGCATCCAGTTGTATCGCCTGTGCGGCGACCCCCAGGCCGAAGCTGACGGCTTTAAGCGCTTCATCCACTCGATGGCCGCCGTTGGCCAAGCCGAAAACATTTGGCAAGGAGGCCAACACCGCCGCCGCCGGCTGGATCGCTGAAGACGCCAGGGCCAGTTGTTTCGACCGCTGAATACTTTCCATCACCGCGTATTCAACCGCCGAGACGTTTTCGTCATACACCCGCGCGTAGGCCTCGGCGCGTTCCTGAGCCATCGCCTTGCTCTGCTGCAACGCCGACACGCTCGCCTGCAGTTGCGCAATGACCTGTTCCTGCACGGTCTGCGCGTAAGCGCCGAGTTCCACCAGATGGTTCTGCTGCAGCTCTTCCTGTTCGACGCGATCACGTTGTTCGAGCAGGCGCAGCACCTGATTGCCGTAATCCTGCAGGGTCTGCACGGCACGCAGGGCGGCTTCGTAGGAAACCCGCCAGCGGAACGCACCGACTTCCAGCCGCCCGCCCATTGGCCGGGGCGACCCGACATTCCCCGCGGCCAGATCCCGTAACAGTTGGTTCGGATCGGTGGGCGGGCTGAACAGCGGAATCAGTAACGGCCGGCCATCGAGCGTGAGGTTGTTGCGCAAGTTGTGCAGACGCTGAGCGGGCAAGGCGTACAGGTCGAGCAATTGCTGATTGACCGGCAACTTGAACGGCTCGACCGCCAGCAGTCCCATCGGTGGCGCACGATCGGCCGCCACGGGGAATTGCGTCAGGTTGAAGTCCAGCGTTTTTTCAAACTGTTCCAGCGCCGGCCGCGACACACCGAGTTCCAGCAGTTGCCCGACGGTCTTCGTTTCCCATTGGTTGACCGTACGCGCCGAGGGCGTCTTGCCCATGAAGAATTCGGCCTGGATGTAGCAAAGCTTGGCGGCCACCAGACTGTCGCGGGTCAGTTGCCGGTAATGCCAGTCGCCCCAGGTCATCAGGTTTTTCACGTATTCGGTGAACACCAGAATTTTCAAGTGTCGGGGGGCCGAATAACCGATCGCGTCGGGATCGGTCGGCGCCCAGGCTTCACAGCCAGAATTGCCCTCGCTGGTTAACGGTCGGCAGCGCCAGTACTGGGGCCGTGGATTGCCGGTATCCGACTCTGACATAGAGGTCTGATCGGCAGGCGCCTGTGGATCAAAAAGATAATGCAGCCATTCTTGCGCCTCCTGAAACCGGTCCTCGGCACTTAGACGAGTCGCGATAAGGTGGGGCAGATGGAAAAAAAGCTCCCAGAAAAACAAACCGTTGGCGCCGTCGAATGCACCGTTAGCTTCCTTGAAATCCGGTTTGCCGACAGGCGCCGGCTCAGCGAGAAACTGCGTGTCCCAGTCAAGGACAGCGTCGACGGAAATGCTGGCGCGCTGCACCAGTTCCGGGCCGAACAACGAGTTCAGACGGACATACTCGAGTGTGGTGTTGCCCTGTTTGAGCTGTAGAAACTGTGCGGCGTCGGTGCTGTTTTTCAGCAGTGCTGGCGGAGCCCACGGGGCCAGGTTAACGATGGTCAACGTAAACGAGTTAGTGTCACGGTCCTTTGCACCAAAGGTGAAGACCGGGTTGTTCCAGCCACCGCTCCCTCGCTTGAACTCCCACCATTGAGTCATTCCACCCTCAGCAGGTATAAGGTCTACAGGGCCTGGATCAGGGTCAGGTGTGGTTCTGTTCATCAGTGCGAGAATGAATGGCTGGCTAACCGCTCCCGGGGATGGCAGCAAAACACCTTGAACCCGTACCACATCTTCGCTTCCTCGCCGAAATGCAAAGGCCCTCAGCTTCAAAAACGGGGTCAACGGTCCCGCTGGCGACGCAGCCTGTGTCATCGTCACTTGACTCAGCAATGGGTGCTGAACGATATCCGCAGTGGTGAAGCGATCTTTCACCATTTCTTCAAAAAGACCGCCATCATCCTGGACCGGCCGGAACAACACGTCCCTGAAAATACTGATTTTCGTTACTTGTGAATCCTTATGGACGAACTGAACGCCCAATTTGCGCTTGGGGTTCAATTGATCATCCCATAGGGTCACTATCAGACGCCCTCCTTGAAATTTATCCTCCTTGCTGGTTGCCTCAAACAAGCGCAGCGGCGCCAGCCACTGGCCGTTTTGAGTCATGAATGACAGATTGATCGTGAGCTTGTGCGGGACGAATTGCGCTTCTGCTGCGGCCCCCAGACTCTCGCGCCATTCCGCCCAGACCAGACAAAAGCGGCCATTCCAGTACAGCGGCCGCATATCAACAATCTGCCCTTCGACGGCAATGTCCACCGCTTGCCATTCGCTCCACGCAGCCGGGTTGATCGCGGTGCATGTTGGCGAGAGTTCGACCTGGGCCTTGCGCCAGAAATACTGGAAGGGCTGCTCACGCTGACGTCCGACAAAGTAATAGTCAGCCTTTGTCGGCGACTCACCGTCCATGTACGCACTGATCACGTCCAGATTGCAGGTCTGTTCGAAAGTTTGCAGATAGTCACGCAATGCCAACTGCACGGAGTCGTTGTTCAGGCGCGTCTGGTTCAGGCTGTTTTCAAGGTTGTTGAACAGGCTGCTCTTGCGCTGGCGCACGAATGGATTGATGAAGTTTTCCGGATAGACCGCGATCATTTGCAGGGCGGCCCAGTCCGGATAGTTGCTGTAGAGCGCCCAGTCGGCCAGATCCTGCTTGTCGAATTCAGTGTCGACGAAGCCCGGCTCCATCTTGCGGTAAACCCCATGAATGTACTGCTGAGCGCTGCTGATCGCCTCAGCGACCCAGGAGCTTTGCACCTGATAGTTGTCCAGAGGATCCATGCGCAGCAACTCGGCCAGATCACTCGGCGTTTTGACGAAACTGTAATCCCTGTCGCCGCTTTTCCTGACCTTGCCGATGCAATACTCGACCAGCGCCGAGCGACGTTTTTCCAGCAACTCGCCAACAATATTCACTGCCATGATCCTTGCTCCTGAAGCCGTGCAATGAGGGTGCCCTGACGCCTGAACAGTGTTCAGGCGTCAGCTTCATCAGCCTGAAAAATGATGGGGTCGAAGGCCGTCGAAATGCCGCTTTCGACGCTGACAGCACTTAGGATGAAAGTGCCCGCCTCTGTGCTGGAAACGAAGGCCCGGGCAAGCCCGTCCTGATTGGTGAAGGACTCCTGGGGTCGGATGTTCAGGAGCACCGTTCCGTTTGGCCCGATAGTCTTGTAAACCCACCTCATCAGACTGTTAGGCCCGAGATTGGAATAACCGTCGATCAACGTGGCATACACCTCGACCTCCTGACCAAGGCTGACGGGGCCTGTTGGTAATGGAGAGCGCCAGTCCGCAAGGAATCTCAGGGACTTGGCTTCATAGGAAACGCTGATGGCCGGGGCAAACTGCGGGTCCATCAACGGCAGCCAGAACATCGGCGTTTCCGTGCCCTGGATTTTGCCGGGCGTGTACTCCGCCTTGAGCACGCCATCCGTGTCGGTATCGCGGCCGCTGATTGTCCCCAATGAGGCTTGCCAGTAAACCGGGATCCCGCTCAAGGCCTTACCTGCGGCGTCCTTGAGGGTCACGGTGAAGACCGCTTTCTCGCCTGGTTTGCCCGCCACCACAGTGTGCACGTCAAGTGTGCATTCGATATCGACCAGTTTCTTCAGATCACCGTCGAGCTGGGCCGCCGGTATCGCCGTTTCGGTCACGCTCAGCAAGGCTCGCTCGGCCGCAGCGGCGTAGGCCGCTTTGTCAGGAATGCCGACATCCTCCGACAACTTGCCAATGAGAAACAGCGTCAACGCATCCATGTTGGTATGCGCCGAGAGCGCACGAATGCGCGTCAGCAGATCCAGTTGTTGCAAGTTCTTCAGGAGCATCTGGTCGGGTGGATCGAGCTCGGGTTTCATCCGCTCGATGCACTCACGCACCTCCTGAACACTCCAGCCAAAAAAATCGGCCAGCCGGATCGCCGCCGCTTCTTGCACCAGTGTCTTTGCATTGCCTCCAAGATCCGTTGGCAAATGATTGACCTGGCGCAGGTAGTCGAGCAGCTTTTGCTGCGGCTGCTCGCTGAGTCCGAAGGCTCGACCGAGGACGCTCAAGTAATACAGCGTACTGATCGAAAAGGCGTGTTTATCCTGCAGCTCAAACCAGTCCTTATGGCCGTAATCGAGATAGTCCGTGAGGAGTGCTGCACTCAGATCGAGTTTCGCCACCACCTCACTGCGCCGGCGCAGTTCAGCCAGCAAGGTGAGCAGCGGATCATGCGGCTGGACAGGCCCGATCACCGTGCCATTCTCGAGCGGCTCATCAGCTTCCAGCACCTGCCTCAAGAATGGACAAACGTCCGAGTTGGCCCATCGCAACACCGCCAGCACCTGCTCCGCACTGATCCCGACATACACCGCCAGCGACTCCTTGGCCAGCGACGCTTGCGCCTGCCGGACCAGCAACAGCACACCGAGCATTTTCTCGACAATGGTCGCAAGCAACTCCGCATTGAGGTCGCCCAGGCCTTCTTTGACGACCTTTTCAAGACGTATCATCGCGGACGCCTGGTACGCCTCTTCGCTCCCGTCAAAGTCGAGCACCAAGCCGAGCGAGTCGACCAAGGGAGCATCCTCCCCGGATTGCCCACTCAACAGATCCAGCCAACTGGCGGAGGGCAATGGCGGTACGCCCGCCATCTGCAAACGGGCGTCGCTGAACAACGCGGAAGAGCCCATATTGTTGATCTTTTCGATCAGTTGCTGATCTTGCTCGGAGAGTACGTTGGGTGCCACGGGTGGAGCGACATGCTGCAAGACCCAAAGCACCGGCAGGTCGCTTTCACGACACCACTCGACGCAGGTTTCGAGTGCATCGATGAGGCTCAGCACATCCGCTTGTGACCCCGAGTCATCGATCAGAGGTTCGCCGGCCAGGCCATTGATCCAGTCGTCGCCCCCCAGCAACGTCAGCATCAATACTCCTTCCACCGGGGTGATGCCCAACAGCCGCGGCAAGTACACCAAACGGTAAAAGCCGGATACGACCGCCAGGCTGCGTTTCAGACTATTACCAGTGCCTTGCGCCCTTGCGATCGCCACTGCCAGATACTGATAGGTCTGCAGATCGATGCCCAGACCGCTGCACAATTGATTGACGGTCAAATCGGAGACGCCCGTGGCCGGCAATACGGGAAACGTTCCGTTATCGAGTTTCAACGGCTCGCGATAGGTGCCCTGACTGTTGAAGACTCGGTCGAAGTGCGACGCGCTGTCACTACGGCCGTAAACCGAAAGGGTGTTGATGAACGCCGCGAAATCTTCCGCCGTACACTGGTGATGCTCGCGCAACGCCTGGAACAGTCCCAAGGCGTGGGTTACGTTGTCCGTGATCTGCCACTGAGGCTCGGTTTTCTTACCCCGCGCCTCGGCCTGGATGGCGGCGACCAGCAAGGCGTCGGTTTGGTCGCTGGGCAATTGCATCCAGCTGTCCAGGCGGACCTTGCGATTGATGCGGTCAAAACGGGCAAGACCCTCCACCCTGGTGGGGTCCACGTTCAAACGATGAACTTGCCTTTCGAAATTGATACTGATGGCAGGAAACTCGTTGCCATTCAGATACACCGAACCAGAGCGCCAGCTTTCCGGCGAACCAGGTGGACTTTCTTCGGCGAAGGTCACATTGGGCGAGCGCACCGGTGCAAAGTCGCGGATAGAAAACAGTGCCTCAATGCTCTCGCTATCGAGCTTGGTTCGTTCACCGAAAAATGGCACCTGGCTGAGGTTCTGGTACTCAACCGGAGTCGTGCCGAAATTTTCCTCATAAAAGGCCACTCGATCTCCATGCTCGACCGGAGCCTCGGTGAGCAACCCACGCTGATAAGGCCCGAGCCGCGAGGCATGCGCGAGGGCGCGCCCCAAGTCTGCATCCCAGCCTTTCTGTTGTTGAAAATACGGAAATTGCAGATCCGTCCTCTGCACCAGATGCCCCACCGACAGGCCGTAGTGGCGAGTAACGCCGTCAATCGAAACCCAGTGTTGATAGTACGGCAGGCCATTGGGGTAGCGTGCCTGATACAGGGCATCGTCCAGGTCCAGTGCTGGATCGTTGGCCTTGATGAAGGTTTCCAGCACCGGGACGATGATGTCCACGGCCGACACCGGGCGGTGCACAGCGTTGTAATCGATCGACAACTGCTTGATGTCTGTACGACGTTCGTGGAAGGGGTACTTTGCCTCGTCCACGCCTTCAGGATCCAAGCGCTGGTTGATCCAGCGCAATAACTCCATCAAATAAGCCACCGGCGAAGTGATCGATTCCAGCGCCTGAGGCGGGCTGAGCTGCTCAAATCGCGGGCTGAACAACACCTCATAGCTCGGCCCCGGAACGATCGATAACAGCCCGCTCGATGGCTGTGCAACGACGTCATCCTCAGCTTCACGCGGGCCTGCCAGTCTCTGCTCGATAAACCGTCGACGGACAAATGTGGCCATGCTGTAGGCCCGCCGCAACAATTGTTGAGCATCCACCGGTTCGAGTTGGTAGTCCCTGACCAGTTCGTGAACGCCCTTTTCGATGAAGGGGAAAACCGATCCTCCCTCTTTGAAATACGTCGCGAGAGCGACGTGCTTTTCCAGATCTGCGGGGGCAAACAGCTGATTGAGCATCTGTACCGCAGGGCGATCGTGTGCGTCGGCCATCGTCGGAATCCTTGCGTCGGTTACCCGCCTGAACAGCCGCGGAAGTGGGCTGTGCATCGGTTCAAGTCCCAGCTATTGGGCGCGCGATGGCGGTTGGCGTCTACTGTCAGATCTGACAGTAGACGCGACCGTTCATCGGGAATGGGCTAGCTTGATTGGCCCGGGGGCAACACTTCAAAGCGCGGGCTCACGGCCCAGTCGGACCCAAGCGCCGGGTCTGCTCCGGGCGCAAAACTCTGGCGAAACCGATACCAGTTACCCCTTGGCGCCAGCGCTGTCATGGCTTCACCGCGCCACTGTCCGTCGCTCACCGCGAGGTCGTCGGCCCACACCACGTCCGGGTTGAACCAGCTCACCACCTGGCCGACACCGGCCTTGCCGGTCCCGGCAAAGGTCACCGGCGCGGCGACCCAACGGCCCGCCGACGGGTCTTCGATATGGGGCAACCAGGTGTTGATTTGCACCGGACGTGGATCGGAGACCGCAGAGACGAACTCTCCACACGAGGCCTGGACGGTCAGAGCACTGGGGCCACCAGAATGATCAATGCCTGCTGATAACGACCATGTACGATCCTCAAGCACCTGAACCGAGCCCAGCGTGGTGCCAGTCGACAGTTTTACTGTGACCGTGTCCCCCGGAAAGCCGAATCCTGAGACCACTACCGCGCCACCGATTGCCGCACTCTGGGTCGGGGACTCGATAACCGGCGAAGATGGCACGATCTGGAAGTCGCACAGCAAATCCTTGGACGTCTCGCTGTCAGACGTTTGCTGCAGGCGCATTTTGTAGTATCCGACCTGAGGCAGCGTGACCTGCCCACTCCACTGGCCGCTGGCACTGACCAGCACTTCGCGCAGCAAGGGCGCATCGACTCCCACCAGCCACGCGTTCACCCTTGCCCCAGGCCAGCCGGTACCGGACACCGTCGACTGCCGCGGCAGATGTCCACCCTCGCCGGGAACCAGCAAAACCGGTGGTTTCAACACGACGTGGCAGACTCGAATCTCGCTGCGGTGGGAACTGTCATTCTCAAGCGTTTGCTGGGCCGTCAGGGATAACTTGCCGTATCTCAGGTCGGTCAGTTCAATCGACCAGTCGCCGTCACTGGTTAACCGTTTGGAATTGAGCACGGTTCCATATTGTTCATCCCACACTCGCATCGTTGCGCCTTCCATACCGAGCTCGCCGCTGACGGTCGTGTTGCGACTGACCTCCGCACCTTCGGCTGGAACGGTGATTTCTGGTTTGAGCATTGCCCGGCGAACGGTGAAGCTGCCCGTGGCAGGCACCGAGGTCTGCGAGGCGACGGTCTGCGTCACGCTGAAGCGGTGGGTCACGCCCGGCGCAAACGGCTCATCCCGGCGGAAGGTCCAGGTGCCGCCGGTGACGGTGGGTCTGTGTTTGACGCCGTCGTTGTTGTACTCGAGGGTCACGGCCGCACCCGGCCAACAGGTGCCGCTGATGTGCGGCGACTGGTCCGCTTCGACTGCGACAACCGAGCCGGGCGCGAGGGGTGGGATATTTACCTTGAGCCCGATCCAGTTTGGCGACGCTTGACCGCTCACATATTGCTTGGCATGGACAGCCCGGTCGAGTGTCGGCCCCCACTCCTCAAGTGCACGGCTAGTCCACACACCGTTACTGACCAACGCTTGCGCAGCAACCTGGGTAGTAAGGTCAGCGTTGAAGAGCCTGACCGTGGCGCCGCTCAACCCCTTGCCGGAAAACACCGGGGTGTAGACATTGGTATAAATGATATCGCTCGGGTCAGGAACACCGTGATTGTCGGTGAACGTTGTGGGTGTTGACTCGATCCAGCCACTGGCATTGTCCGAGACTTTCTGCACGGCGCTCAACGTGTAGGAACCCGGGGGCCATTTCTGCGAGGTCACTTCCCATTTCCCATTGCTGACCACGACGACAGGCGGCGGTGACGCATCTGCAGAACCACTGACAATCTTTATCTCTACGGTCGCGCCGTTAAGCCCCGTACCGGAAAATTTTGCCGAACTGATGCTGGGGTGTTCGACCTTGATAGAGCTTAGTACGGGTGGCCGAACTCTAAAGGCGCGCGGCGCACTGCGCTCAGAATGAACATTGCCTTTCACTTGTTCAGCGACAAGACTGTTGTTACCAGCAGGTACCGTGACCGAAACCTTCCAGTCTCCATCCGATTGATTCGTTACCGTCCCCAACTGCAGGTCAGACAGGTCTTTGAGAATACGAATGTCACAACCTCTGACGCCGCGGTTGCCAGTCACCTCGAAAGTCGTGTTCTGGACGACAGAGGCATCAGGCCCAGTGATGCTAGGCGTTTGAGGTACCGTATAGACAACGTAATCGCTTGTCTCCGCCGATTCCAGTCCAGCCATCGTCGCCTTCGCCCTGATTGTAACCAAGCCCTTGGACAAGTCTGTTTCTGAGGTTTTACTCCACGCTCCGCGGGCATCAACCAAGGCATTACTCAGCAGCAACTTGTCTGGACTAATTTGCCGTACTGTTACCAATGCGCCCGGGCTTGCCTGCCCAGAAAATAGCGGACGGAGGGGCACGATTTCATTTTGTGCCGGATTTGTAATAACGGGGGTGATGATTCTCAGCCCTGTCACGGTATTAGAGGGTGCCGATTGATAGCCGGAGAATTTTTGTCTGGCAAAAACACTGTTAGCTGACCATTCCCACTTTTCAACATTAATAGTCCAAACTCCATTAGACGCAGTGACCGCTTGTTGTTTGATCACAGCGCCCGTCAAACTCGTGTACAACTCAATGATCCCGCCCAAAATCCCATTTTTTCCGGATACAGCAAGTGGCATATTGACGATGGCATTGGAAGCGGGAAGGGTAATTTCCGGAATGGGTACCGCCACCATAAAATCAACACGAGCCTCCACGGCCTGTCGAGCCACCAGACGATAAGTAGCAGGCTCTTGCAATGTTACGATGGCGGACCATTTACCACTTGAAATAACACCAGCCCTCCTCTCAACTAAGTCCTCCCCTTTAAATAACTCTACAACAATTTGAGTCGAAAGAGACGTGGTTCCTTCAACTTTTAACGGGCCCGGTGGAACGCTGGAGTTTTTTAGCGGATAGGTAATAACCGCGCTATTCAATTCAATCACGCCCATATTATTAGTATCCACGTTTTTTCTCCCGCAATTGCCTTGACTTCGATCCCGTTGGAACCAGCCTGACGGCTACCCGGGGAGGAGACAGATGAAGAGTGGACGAGCACGACTATCGCCGCCCCTGAAACCTCTAAAGAGCAAATGTCTGAAAAGGCGTGGTTTCCCAACCATCGTTATGAGTCCCATCAAAATCACAAGAAAAAGCCAATGAAACCTGCTTTTCATCTGATGGCACCGTCACATAACGTACGTAGTTAATAAATTGTGACGGCTGAACCTCCTGCCACATTGCATCTGGGGATACGATTTCGCCGGTCCCCTTAGTAGTCTTAATGTAAAAATTCAAATTCCCACGATACCAAGGCTTATTGAGAGGTCGCGTAGTCATCTTGTACTGCAAGGTTCTTGCGCGCACGACGCCTCCACTATTCTTATATTGAACTATCAACCAGGCAAACAACTCGGGAATTCTATGATTCAGATAGAGCTGTACTGTCTTCGCATCATTCCAAAACTCTTCATTTGTAGAATTCTCCACAAATGAACCATGGCCTAAACTTATAATTCCGAGCCGCTCTGCCTCTAGGGCTGCATGTTGCTTTTGAGCACCCAGCCCCCCGGCATGGGCCCCACTTTTCGTAACACTATTCATCTCACTATCATCATTTTTACTGCCGTTCTTTTTGGATACATCTGCCGCGCCAGAGGTAACTTTCATGCTGGATACTCCTAATATTGACTGGAGAAAATACAATACTCACTCAAGGTGCCTTACGACACTGTCAAACCTGACAGGTTTAAAAGATCGATTTCGAATAAATTTATGAAAACTATCAGGAATAGGGAATAAGAAATAAGGAATAAGGAATGAGGAATGAGGAATGAGGAATGAGGAATGAGGAATGAGTGTGCAGGATTTAAGCTACAGACTAGTCCTGCGACAAGACGATCTCGGGCCTGCCCGCGATGACTCTAGAGGGAGCAGCGCCAGACTCAAGCCGAGGCCGGCAGCGCTTGAAAACTGAAGTATTGCTTCAGCGCCTGCACCAATTGCGCGTATTCGGCGGGGGGGCGTTGCAGAATGAAGCCGGCGTCGTAGTGTTGCGGCGTGGCGTCTTCATGGCACCACAGGCAACACGCGGTCAGGTCGATGACTTGCTGGCAGCCGTCGCCCATGGGGATTTTCAAACGCAGGTTGAAGTCGACTCCGACCATCATCGGCAACTGACTGATAAGCATCAGCCCGTCTTCGGAGACGTTGCCCAGAAAGCCGATCGGTTTATCGGTGACGCTGTTGAACACTCTGAGGAAATACGGCAGCTGATGCCGTTCGATCCGGCGGTCGGTAAACATGCGCAGTTCGCCATGCAGGGCTCCATCACAGAGCCGCACCTTTGCTTCGGAACAGGCCCGTGCCGCCGGCCTGCTCTCCCCGCTTCCGGTGTGACGGTCGCTGAATTCGCCGTCACGTGACCACTTGCCAGTCGCAGGTGTTGCGTCGGTGACAGGCCTTCACGTCCAGCCACCGAGTCATTCGACTATAGCTCAGCTTGTACACACGGCCAGAATTTGTATGACAACTGTCATCAGAAACGGGTCGGGCGCACCACCGCAGCGGCGCTGCGCGTCGGGTAATGACCCAGGCTCTGCAGGGTTTCCAGACGGGCGCGGGCGCGGTAGGCGTATTCGCTGTTCGGGTAGGAGGCCATGATGAACTGATACGTCTGCGCGGCATCGACGAACATTTTCTGCCGTTCGAGGCACTGCCCGCGCATCATCGACACTTCCGGCCACACATACGGGCGCGCGCGGCTGGCGCGTTCGACCTTGGACAGTTCGAGCATGACCTGCTCGCAATTGCCACGATCATAGGCGCTGTAGGCGTTGTTCAAATGATGGTTCATCGACCAACGGGTGCAGCCCGTGACGGCGAGGACGCTGAGGGCAAGGGCGGCAATGGGTACGAATCGCATGAGGGTTCTCCTGTCTTGAGCAATGTATCGACCCAGGGTCGGAAATCTTCAGGCGCGTTTGTCCCAAAGTTGCAGCGTTCAATAAAGAAACTGATAAGTAGTGCATTCGAACAATGACTACACCCCAAGAGCATAGTAGCCTTCGCTAGCGCTTGAACTCAGGAGTCTTTGCATGTCCGTCCGTCGTACCAAAATCGTCGCTACCCTTGGCCCGGCCAGTAACTCGCCGGAAGTTCTCGAACAGCTGATTCTGGCTGGTCTGGACGTTGCCCGTCTGAACTTCTCCCACGGCACCCCCGACGAGCACAAGGCTCGCGCGAAGCTGGTGCGTGACCTGGCTGCCAAGCACGGTCGCTTCGTCGCCCTGCTGGGTGACCTGCAAGGCCCGAAAATCCGTATCGCCAAATTCGCCAACAAGAAGATCGAGCTGAAGATCGGTGACAAGTTCACCTTCTCCACCAGCCATCCGTTGACCGAAGGCAACCAGCAAGTGGTCGGCATCGACTACCCGGATCTGGTCAAGGACTGCGGCGTAGGCGACGAGCTGCTGCTCGACGACGGCCGCGTGGTGATGCGCGTTGATACCCAAACTGACGACGCACTGCATTGCACCGTGACCATCGGCGGCCCGCTGTCCGACCACAAAGGCATCAACCGTCGCGGTGGCGGCCTGACTGCTCCGGCCCTGACTGAAAAAGACAAGGCCGACATCAAGCTCGCCGCTGAAATGGAAGTCGACTACCTCGCGGTGTCCTTCCCGCGTGACGCTGCCGACATGGAATACGCCCGTCAACTGCGCGACGAAGCCGGCGGCACCGCTTGGCTGGTGGCGAAGATCGAACGTGCTGAAGCCGTCGCAGACGACGAAACCCTCGACGGCCTGATCAAGGCTTCCGATGCGGTGATGGTTGCCCGTGGTGACCTCGGTGTGGAAATCGGCGACGCCGAGCTGGTGGGCATTCAGAAGAAAATCATTCTGCACGCACGCCGCCACAACAAGGCTGTGATCGTCGCGACCCAGATGATGGAGTCGATGATCCAGAACCCGATGCCGACTCGCGCCGAAGTGTCCGACGTGGCCAACGCCGTGCTCGACTACACCGACGCCGTGATGTTGTCTGCCGAATCCGCTGCCGGTCTGTATCCGCTGGAAGCCGTGCAGGCGATGGCGCGCATCTGCGTCGGCGCTGAAAAGCACCCGACCGGCAAGACGTCCAGCCACCGTATCGGCAAGGAATTCACCCGTTGCGACGAAAGCATCGCACTGGCGACCATGTACACCGCCAACCACTTCCCGGGCGTTAAAGCGATCATCGCCCTGACCGAAAGTGGCTACACCCCGCTGATCATGTCGCGCATCCGTTCTTCGGTGCCGATCTACGCGTTCTCGCCGCACCGTGAAACCCAGGCGCGTGCAGCGATGTTCCGTGGCGTGTACACCGTACCGTTCGATCCGGCTTCGCTGGAACCGCACGAAGTCAGCCAGAAGGCGATCGACGAGCTGGTCAAGCGCGGCGTAGTGGAAAAAGGCGACTGGGTCATCCTGACCAAGGGCGACAGCTACCACACCACCGGCGGCACCAACGGCATGAAGATCCTGCACGTGGGCGACCCGCAGGTCTGAGTGATCGGTTGCTGAAAACAAAAAGCCCCGCCATGTGAATGGCGGGGCTTTTTGTTGTCTGCGTTGAATCGAAAGCCCCTCACCCTAGCCCTCTCCCAGAAGGAGAGGGAACTGATCGGGGGATATTGCGCAATTGCACCGACCTGATAGTTCTGCGCTGAATCCGACCGGTTCTTTCAAGTCGATGTATAGCGCATGACACCTCGGTCGGCTCCCTCTCCTTCTGGGAGAGAGCTGGGCGGGCGGCGTTCCGATGAGGGTTGGCTTTTCAATGCCGTCTGATGAATCCGGTCAACGCCGCCAATGCTTCCGGTGAACGCAACCGTTGAGTGAACAACGCGCCCTCCTCCTCAATCACCTGTCGGATCAACGCCCGATCCGGCGCCCTCATCAATTGCTTGCTGATCCGCACCGCCTCCGCCGGCAACTCGTCAAAGCGCAGCGCCACTTCCCGTGCCCTGCTCAACGCTGCCTCGCCGCTGCCCAACGCCTCGGTGGCAATCCCCCACGTGGCGGCCTGTTCGCCGGTAAAACCCTCGCCCAGCAACAACAACTCGGCGGCTTTCGCCTGCCCGAGCAAACGCGGCAGGATCAGGCTGGAGCCGAACTCCGGGCACAATCCGAGGTTGACGAACGGCATACGCAAGCGCGCGTCACGGGCGACGTAAACCAGATCGCAATGCAGCAGCAACGTGGTGCCAATGCCGACCGCTGCGCCGGCCACCGCAGCGATCACGGGTTTACGGCACTCGAGCAAATTGAGCATGAAGTGAAACACCGGGCTGTCGAGGTCGCTTGGCGGTTGCTGGACGAAGTCGGCAATGTCATTGCCGGCGGTGAAGCACTCGGCGCTGCCGGTGATCAGGATGGCGTTGATTTCGGGATCGATGTCGGCCTGTTTCAAGGCCTCCGCGAGGCGAGTGTACATCGCGCGGGTCAGGGCGTTTTTCTTGTCCGGGCGGTTGAGGCGCAGGGTCAGCAGACCGCGTTCGCGTTCGAGCAGGATGGCGTCAGTCATGGTGGGTCTCGCGTCGAAAATTCAGCGCTCAACCACGGCTAAGGAAGACGTCGGCCAACAGTTGATTACGCGGTAATCCCGCCAGGTACAAACGCCGGGCGAAGGCATCGACATTGGCGGTCGAGCCGCAGACTAAGGCCAGGGTTTGCCGGGAAACAAGGCGCAGTTGCGCCAAAGCGGCGGCTGACTCGGCCGCCGTCCACAGCTCGACACTGAGGTTTTCGCGCTGCGCGGCCAGTGCCGCCAGGGGTTTGGCCAAATAATGCTCGCGCTCGTCATGGGCCACATGAATGATGCGGATCGCGCCTTGGTGATCCTGCCGCAAAGCCTCGCGCAGCACGCCAAACAACGGACCCAGCCCGGTGCCAGCGGCCAGCAGCCACAACGGTCGGGAGTTCCAGTCGGGGTCGTAATGCAGGGCACCGCCGCGCAGTTCGCCGAGGCGGATCGGGTCGCCGATCTGCAAGCGCCGCGCGGCGTCACTGAATTCGCCGGGCAAGCGGCAATCGAGGTGGAATTCGAGAAAGCGGTCCTCTTCCGGCAGGCTGGCCAGCGAATAAGGTCGGGCAATGTGATCGATCCACAGCACCAGATGTTGCCCGGCGCTGTAGCGCAATGGTCGTTGCGGGGTCAGGCGCAGGCGCAGGACGTTGTCGCTGAGCCAGTCCAGCGCTTCAACGATGGCCGGGCGGCCGTCGGTGAGCGGATCGAAAGTGTGCACCTGCAAGTCTTCGATCACCTGACACTGACACGCCAGACGCCAGCCTTCCTGCCGTTGCTCGGCGCTCAAGGCATCCGGGCGACTGTCGGCAGGCGAACCCTGCACGCATTGCACCAGGCAGGCATGGCAACTGCCGGCGCGGCAACTGTAGGGGACGGCGACACCGTTCTGATTCAGCGCATCGAGCAGATTGGTGCCCGACACCACCGACCAGCGCCGCTCACCGACACGAAGTTCAGGCATCGACGTTCTCCCATGCCGCCGCACAACGATTGCGACCGTCGCGCTTGGCCCGGTAGAGCGCCTGATCGGCGCGCTGCAAGGCATCGTCGAGATCATCGCCCAGTTCCAGCAGGGTCATGCCCGCCGACAGACTGAGGTTACGCACCTCCAGCCCCACCAGTTCGACATCGGTAAAGGCAACGCGCAAACGCTCGCAACACGCGGTCAGGCTTTCGGCGTCGCAGTCGGGCAGCAGCACCACGAACTCCTCACCCCCATAACGCGCCAGCACATCGCCGTCGCGCAGGCAGGCACCGGCGACACCGGCGAAGGCCTGCAACACCTGGTCGCCGGCGGCATGCCCGTGCAGATCGTTGATGCGCTTGAAGTGGTCGAGGTCGATCAGCGCCAGACCATGGGCCACACCCGTGTCCATTTCGCTCAGCTCACGGGAAGCCAGGCGCAGGAAATGCCGGCGGTTGAACAGCCCGGTCAACTCGTCGGTAGCCACCAGGTCTTCGAGCTGGCGCATCATCCCGCGCAGGGTGTCCTGATGCGCCTGCAAGGCAAAGCGGCGTTGGCGCATGCGTTGTCGCGAGACCTGCACAAAGCGTGCGTAAAGCACCAGCCACGCCAGCACCATCGCCAGCACGCAGACCTGCAACGCCGCGAGCGCCGGTTCCGGCAGGAGGAAGTGATAACCGTCCCACAAGGTGATCGCGCAGAAACTGAAGAACACGAGCAGCGCGCAGCGAATGAAGGCGCGCCGACTGAGATGAAACAGGCCGAACAGCAGAATCAGCACATAGAAGACCAGAAAAGCCCCGCGCGCCTCATCCAGATGGGCGATCAGCCAGGTTTGCCAGCCCAGCCCGAGCAGCACTTGCACTTCAGTCAGGCTCGGGTCGTCGAAGCGCTGGTTACGCCCGGTCCAGAACAGCACGAACAGGGTCGCCTGGCTGATCACCACGAGGGCGCTGCCAATGGCCACCGAGCCGAGGGTCTGGTCGTAATGCCCGGTAAAAAACGCCAGCCACAGCAGCAGCAAAGCCAATCCATAAGTGGCGGTGGCGAGGGCGAAGCGTTTGAGCAAAAGACGTTGAATGGCGTTATGGGTCAATCGTTGACTCACCGTGCGATAGGAGGCTGACCGAGTGTCCTACTCTACAGACCGGCTGCCACTTTAGAGGGCCAGTCGATAAATGACCACCGATTTTCAGGCTCGAAAATTGACGTCAAAAACACACGTATTGCCTGTAGGCGCTGACGCAGACCGCGCTTACAGAATTATGCGGAAGACATGCGACCAACGAATGACTGCCGGCGCGTGTATGCCCTACCGAGGCGCGGTATACTGCCGCGCCTTTTTAGCGTCGCGCCAGCAGCCCCGGCGTGCCCGGCCCCAAGGGCCAGCTTCAAGTTGCAAGCTCCAGGCCGCAAGTTCAAGCAGTCCGCGTACTGCTCCAACTTGCCGCTGATAGCTTGAAGCTTGTAGCTGCCCCATAGAATGTTCCCGTCTTTTAGAGGAGCGCGACTCATGACCGTGATCAAGCAAGACGACCTGATTCAGAGCGTTGCCGACGCCCTGCAGTTCATTTCCTATTACCACCCCGTGGATTTCATCCAGGCGATGCACGAAGCCTACCTGCGCGAAGAATCGCCAGCGGCCCGTGATTCGATGGCGCAGATCCTGATCAACTCGCGCATGTGCGCCACCGGCCATCGCCCGATCTGCCAGGACACCGGTATCGTTACCGTGTTCGTGCGCGTCGGCATGGACGTGCGTTGGGATGGCGCCACCATGGGCCTGGACGACATGATCAACGAAGGCGTGCGTCGCGCCTACAACCTGCCGGAAAACGTCCTGCGTGCCTCGATCCTCGCCGACCCGGCGGGCGCTCGGAAAAACACCAAGGACAACACCCCTGCCGTGATTCACTACTCCATCGTCCCGGGCAATACCGTGGAAGTGGACGTGGCGGCCAAGGGCGGCGGTTCCGAGAACAAGTCGAAAATGGCCATGCTCAACCCGTCCGACTCGATCGTTGACTGGGTGCTGAAGACCGTTCCGACCATGGGCGCCGGCTGGTGCCCACCGGGCATGCTCGGCATCGGCATCGGCGGCACCGCCGAGAAAGCTGCTGTCATGGCCAAAGAAGTGTTGATGGAATCCATCGACATTCATGAGCTGAAGGCCCGTGGCCCACAGAACCGCATCGAAGAAATGCGTCTGGAGCTGTTCGAGAAGGTCAACCAGTTGGGCATCGGCGCCCAGGGCCTCGGTGGCCTGACCACCGTGCTCGACGTGAAAATCATGGACTACCCGACCCACGCCGCCTCGCTGCCGGTGTGCATGATCCCGAACTGCGCTGCCACCCGTCACGCGCACTTCGTGCTCGACGGTACAGGTCCAGCCTCGCTGGAAGCGCCACCGCTGGACGCTTACCCGGAAATCGTCTGGGAAGCCGGCCCGTCGGCTCGCCGCGTCAACCTCGACACCCTGACCCCGGAAGACGTGCAGAGCTGGAAGCCGGGCGAAACCGTCCTGCTCAACGGCAAAATGCTCACCGGTCGCGACGCCGCGCACAAGCGCATGGTCGAGATGCTCAACAAAGGTGAAACCCTGCCGGTCGACCTCAAAGGTCGCTTCATCTACTACGTGGGCCCGGTGGATCCGGTCGGTGACGAAGTGGTTGGCCCGGCAGGCCCGACCACCGCGACGCGGATGGACAAGTTCACCCGTCAGATCCTTGAGCAAACCGGCCTGTTGGGCATGATCGGCAAATCCGAGCGCGGCCCGACCGCAATCGAGGCGATCAAGGACAACAAAGCCGTGTACCTGATGGCTGTCGGCGGCGCGGCTTACCTGGTCGCTCAGGCGATCAAGAAGTCGAAAGTGCTGGCGTTCGCCGAACTGGGCATGGAAGCGATCTACGAGTTCGAGGTCAAGGACATGCCGGTCACCGTCGCGGTGGACAGCAAAGGTGAGTCGGTGCACATCACCGGTCCTGCGATCTGGCAACAGAAGATCAGCGAAAGCCTGGCGGTTGAAGTGCAGTAAGCGCTTCGCCCCATGGAAACGGCCGGCTCACCTGCGAGGGTGAGCCGGCCGTTTTGTTTTTGGCGATAAAAAATCTGTTTATCCAAACTATTCGATCTTGCAAACCTGTCAGATCTGACAGGTTACGCCCCGCCCCGGTCTTGTTAGCGTCAGTCCACCTACGCCCTCCCGTGCAACGGACGCAATCATGGCCGAGCAAGACCTGAGCATCGTTACTCCGTCCATCGCCAAAAGCTCGACCATCGCCACCATCGGCAAGAGTTGGGGCGCGGTCGGCCCGACCGGTGCGGCGTCGTTCGACCTGCCGCTGCCGCTGTCCGCCGGACGCGGTTGGGACCCGCAACTGGCGCTCGGTTACAGCAACCAGGCCGGCAATGGCCCGTTCGGTATTGGTTGGAGCCTGGGCATCGGTCAGATCAGCCGCCGCACCCATAAAGGCGTGCCGCGCTACGACAATCACGACGAGATCGTCGGCCATGACGGCGAAGTGTGGCTGCCGGAACGCGATGATGACGGCGAACTCAAGTCGCGCCTCGAAAGCACTTATCACAGCATCGACATCGGCCAGCACCGCGTGGTGCGCTACTGGCCACGGGTCGAAAGCACTTTTGCCCTGCGCGAGCGCTGGCAGAGCACCGAGCCGGGATCGACGGCGTTCTGGCTGGTGCATGGCAGCGATGGCTCGCTGCACATTTACGGCAAAACCGCCGACTCGCGCCGCGCCGATCCCGATGATGGGCAACGCATCGGCGCTTGGTTGCTCTGCGAAAGCCTGAATGCCCACGGCGAGCACATCTGTTTCGAGTACAAGGCCGACGATCAAGACCTCGACACCGTGCGCGATTACCGAGGCCAGCGCTACCTGTGGCGGGTGCTCTACGGCAATGCCCAGGCACATGCCGCGCCTTACGCTTTCGGCGCGCAAACCCCGGCGGATCTGCAATGGCATTTCCACCTGCTGTTCGACTATGGCGAACGCAGCCGCTCGCTCACTGAAGTCCCGGTGTATGACGGCGACACCCTGCAACCCTGGCTGACGCGCGAGGACCCGTTTTCAACTTACGGTCAGGGCTTCGAAATCGGCACGCGACGGCTGTGTCAGCAAGTGCTGATGTTCCATCACTTTCCGGTCAAGCTGCGCGGCAAACCGGTGCTGGTCCGGCGCTTGTTGCTGGAATATGCCGACACCGCTATGCAATGGTCATTCAGTCAGATCAGCGCCGCGCACTATCAGGCTTATGACGCCAGCGGCCATGTCGAAAGCAGCCCTCCCGTCGAGTTCGACTATAGCGCCTTCACGATCAACACCACCCCGACCCGCCTGTTCGACACGGAAAACATGCCCGGTATCGAGGACGGTCAGTTCTACCAGTGTGTCGATCTATACGGCGAAGGCGTGCCGGGGTTTCTCTGCCGTTATGACCAGGCCTGGTACTACCGCGAGCCGCTGCGCGCGAGGAGCGGGCCGGATGACATCGGCTATGGCCCCTGGACGGCGCTGAGCAGCATTCCAGTGGCCAAGCGCAACAGCGCCGTGCAGCAACTACTCACCGACCTGACCGGCGACGGACGTCTGGATTGGGTCACCGCGCAACCGGGCATGAGCGGTTTCCGCACACTCAATGCCGATCACAGTTGGGCACCGTACACCGCGTTCAAGCAATTCCCCCTCGAATACTTCAATGCCCTGGCGCAATTGGGCGACCTGTCGGGTGACGGTCTCAGTTCGCTCGCACTGATCGGACCACGCTCGGTGCGCCTGTACGCCAACCGCCGCGAAGAGGGTTTTGCTCCAGCGCAAATCGTCGAGCACTCAGCCGAGGACGATCGCCTGCCGCTGTTCAGTAACAGCCCGAACGAACTGGTGTTGCTGGGCAATTTGCTGGGCGGTGATCTGCCTGAGCTGACGCGCATTCGCCACAACGAAATCAAATGCTGGCCGAACCTGGGGCACGGCAAGTTCGGTACCGGACGAGTGATCAGCGCCCTGCCCTTCAGCTACGACGAGTTCCATGCTGAACGGGTGCGCCTCGCCGATCTCGATGGTTCCGGCGCCCCGGCGCTGATCTACCTGAAATCCACTGGTTTCGATATTTACCGCAACCTCGGCGGCAATGGTCTGGAGCAAACGCCTGTGCAGGTGCCGTGGCCGCAGGGCGTGCGCTATGAGCGTCTGTGTCAGGTCAGTTTTGCCGACCTGCAAGGCCTCGGCTGTTCCAGCCTGATCCTGACGGTGCCGCACGTACACCCGCAGCACTGGCGCTACGATTTCGTCGCTGCCAAGCCTTACTTGCTCACGGCCAGCAATAACAACATGGGCTGCAGCGCCACCGTCGAGTACCGCAGTTCGGCGCAGGAATGGCTGGATGAAAAACAGCGCACGCTCATGCTCGAGCGCCTGGCGGTCTGCTACCTGCCGTTCCCGGTGGCAGTGGTCAAACAGCAGTGCCAGCGCGATGAAATTACCGGCAACGCCCTGCGCCAGTCATTCGTTTATGGCGAGGGCGTCTACGACGGCCGCGAGCGCGAGTTCCGTGGTTTCGGCTTCATCCAGCAACACGACAGCGAGAGCGCCAGCGGCGATGACGACGTCGGATTCTCTGCACCGGTGCGGGTGTGCAGCTGGTTTCATACCGGGCAAGCGATGAACCGATCGCGCGACGGTTATTTCGCTCGCGATGACGCGGCGGTCCCGCTGGGCGAGACCCTGTTCAGCCGTTATCACCCGAGTGATGAATGCGACGAAACACAGGATCCCGCGGACGACAGCACCCGCTATGAAATCGCCCGGGCGCTGGTCGGTTCGATCGTGCGCGTGGAAACCTGGGCCAGCGAAGATGACCCGGCATCCGCCACCCCGTACGCCGTGGAAGAACATCGCTACCGTGTACGCGAAGTCCGCCCACGCGGCCCTCACGACACTGCCATCGTGCTACTGCCCATGGCCCTGGAAAAAATCACTTGGCAGTACGAGCGCTTTATCGACGACCCGTTGTGCAGCCACGAGATTGCCCTGCGTCAGGATGAATATGGCCAATCGACGCAAAGCCTGACCGTGCACTACGCCCGTCGACTGACCGACAGCGCCGACCCGCCCTTTACTGACCCGGATGAACAACAGTGGTGGCGTGATGCTCATGATGAGGCGCAGCAACAGTTCTATCTGAGTGAAACCCGCGCGCGCTTCATTCACCTCGATGAGGATCCACAGCAATGGCGGCTGGGGTTGCCTTGGCAGCAACGCGGCGATGCGCTGGTGTTGCCGAAAGGTTCGTTGCCCGCCGGCCTCAATCCGCAGCAGGTGTCTTATGAGCATTTGAGCCAACACCAGGACTCCGCCGAATGGCAGGCCCAACGGGTGCTGACCCAGCAGTCGCTGCAGCGTTATCTCAGTACCGTCGATCAAGCGCCGTTGCCGGATGGTCAAGCGCAATTCGAAGCACTGGCTGGCCCGTTGGAACTGGCGATGATGGACAAGACCGCGCTGCAGGCCTACGACATTCTGCCGCCGCCCTTCGACATCCGCGCGGCACTGGCCGAGATCGGTTACACGCCCATGCAGCCGCTGTTCGAGGCCACGTCAGCCAGCCGAACTGCAGACGACTTGTGGTCATCGCGCTACAGCTTCGCTCAATACAAGAACGCCGAAGGGTTCTATAAGGTTTGCGCCTTCAACGAAACACCGAGCCACGGCGTGACCACTGCCGTATACGACGATTTCCACCTGGCGATCACCCGGGTGACCTTGCCGGACGGCTGCACGACCCAGGTCGAATACGACTATCACGCCCTGCAAGCGCTGCGCATCGTCGATGCCAACGACAATATCCAAGAGGCGATTTACGAACCGTCCGGGCAGCCGCTGACGATCAGTTTCCATGGCAGCGAAAACGGTGTGGCCGCTGGTTTCGATCCGCTGATCGATTACGTGCGGCCCGAAGATCATCGGCCAGACACAGCCATCAACGATCCCCAAGGTGCGCTGCAAAAAGCCGCCAGCACATTGCGCAAGGACTTGTTCAGCTGGATGGGCGAGTTGGCGCTGCACAAGCTCGACACGCAGCAAATCGCCGACTGGGTCGCCGCGCGCCTGATCCTGCCCAGCGGCCATGTCCGCGCCAGCGCCCGCCAACGTCTGGCGCAAAACGCCGCGCTGACGCCTGCGCAACTGGCCCTGCGTGCACTCATCAGCAGCGTGCCTCGCGAACCGGTGCACACCGTGGTGCTCAGCGCCGACCGTTATCCGGATGACCCGGTGCCGGCACAAATCCAGATCATCAAGGCCTGCGTCGACGGCTTTGGCCGCGCGCTGCAAACGCAACAACTGGTCGATCCGGGAACAGCGTATGCGGTGGGCGACGACGGCGCGCTGATCGTTGAGGACGGCAAGCTTCGCGAGGTTCAGGCCGAACAGCGCTGGCGCATCAGCGAACGGGTCGAATACAACAACAAAGGGCTGCCGGTACGGCAGTTCCGGCCATTCTTCGCCGACCGCCATGGCTACGTCGATGACCAGTGTCTGCGCGCACTCGGCTACTACGATCAACTGTTCTACGACCCGCTCGGGCGGTCGATCAAATTGATCAATGCGAAAAAGGACTTCTCTCGCGAGACTTATCATCCCTGGTATCACATCAGCGAAGACTTCAATGACACCGCTGAACCGACACCGGAAAAGGCTCGCCCATGAACGCCAACGTGCATCGACGCACACCAGCGCTTTCGGTAATCGACGGGCGCGGTTTGCCGGTGCGGCAGATCGCCTATCTGCGCAGCGGCGCCGAAGACGCGCCGACCAGCCTGGTCTCGCGGCGCCAACACGACGCCGCCGGACGCGCGATAGCCCAGTGGGATCCGCGCCTGTCAGCGCCCAATCTGGCGACCGTCTATAACCTCGCCGGCGCAGCGCTGAACATCGACAGCGTCGATGCCGGTTGGCGTGTGAGTCTGTTGGGCCGGGCCGGGCAGGCACTCGAACGCTGGGATGCACGGGGCAGCCATTGGCGCATGACCCATGATGATTTGCTGCGCGTCGTCGCCGTTGAAGAAAACGCCGTGGCCGACTACGAAGTCTTCACCTATGCGGGGGCGACGGCAGATGCCGGACGCAATCTGCGCGGGCAGTTGATCGCCCTGCGCGATGCCTCTGGTGGCATGGACTTTCACAGCTACAGCCTGCTCGGCCAGGCGCTGGATGAAACCCGAACCTTTCACGATGCCGAGGTGTACACCAGCCGCCGCGTGCACGGCCCGCAGGGCAACGTGCTGGAACACACCGATGCCGGTGGGCACCGCCAGCAATCGGGCTTTGACCTCGCCGGGCAACTGAAACACGTCAAGCTGCGCCTCCATGGCCAGTCGGCGTGGCAGTCCATTCTGCAAGCCGCGCAGTACAACGCCAGCGGGCAGATCATCGAACAGCAGGCGGGCAATGGCTTGATCAGCCGCTGGGTTTACGACCCGGCCAACGGCACTCTGCGGCGACAAACGGCGCACAAAGCTGCCGAGACGATCCTGCAGGATTTCGAATACACCTACGATCCGGTCGGCAACATCCGCAGGATTGTCGACCACACTTTCATTCCCAGCCATTTCGCCAATCAGCGCGTTGATGGTGATCGTCAATTCAGTTACGACTCGTTATACCGACTGGTGCAAGCCAGCGGTTACGACGACGGCCCTCCCGTGGACAGTCCCGGCCTTCCGCATCCGACCGACCCGGCCGATCGGCGCAACTACACGCGTCGCTACGCCTACGATGCCGGCGGCAATCTGATCGAAACCGTACACGTGCGCGACGGCGCCAGTCATACCCTGCGCCTGTTCATCGATCCGGCCAGCAACAAAGGTGTGCGTTGGAAGGCCGGCGACCCACTGCCGGACTTCAATACGCGGTTCGATGCCAATGGCAATCAACGCCTGCTGCAACCGGGCCAGGATATGCACTGGAACGCCACGGATGAGCTGGAACAGGTGATCCTGGTCAAACGCCCCGGCGCCGTCGACGATGCCGAGCACTATCGCTACAGCCAAGGCACGCGTGTGCACAAACGCCTGGAAACCGCGACCGGGCACTTTCACGACGTGCGTTATCTGCCGGGGCTGGAGATCCGTCGCAAAGAGAGCGGCGAAGAACTGCACGTCATCAGCCTCGCTGCCGGTGCAGGCAATGTCCGTTGTCTGCATTGGCTGACGGGAAAACCCGCCGGCATCGATGCGGATCAACTGCGCTACAGCCTGGAAGATCACCTGGGTTCGAACCTGATGGAACTCGATCAACAGGCCCGGATGATCAGCCACGAAGGCTATTACCCGTTTGGCGCCACGGCGTGGATGGCGGCGCGTTCAGTCGTCGAGGCCGATTACAAAACCGTGCGCTATTCGGGCAAGGAAATGGACGTCAGCGGCTTGTATTACTACGGCTCACGCTATTACGCGCCGTGGCTGCAACGCTGGATCAGCGCTGACCCGGCGGGGGATGTCGACGGGCTGAATCTGTATGGGTTTGTCGGGAACAATCCTGTTCGTTACGTGGATCCGTCAGGCGGCTCGAGAGCCGAGGGGGTGATTCTTCTCTACTCGGCCTTCATTTCAGAGCTCAACGCGCATGCCGAAAGCACGCTGGTGAAAATTCACAATGTGATTCATGAGGAAAATATCCCTGCGAATCTGCTGATAAATCTGGGGGGCGAAATCCTGCTCGGTATTCTCGGAGATGCAGCCGGCGGGATTGGCGGTGACCAGGCAGGGCTGCTGCTTCCAGACCTCCCGCACATCGATATGTACACAGATCCCACCGCATTGACCGGCGGCAACATTGGCGGTGATTTGGCCGAAGCGATGACGGCGCCGGCGACCAATGGTTTCAGGGGGTTCGGGGCGCTCATTCCGCAGACCTCAACGATGTCGATTGCCGCCATCGACAAGCGGTTGGGGCTACCCGGGAGCAGCGGCAAAAACATCGAGAGCTGGGGTGACCTCAAGGACGAAGTGATTCACCCGGCACTCAATAGCGTGCTGAACCCCGAATTCGCCTTGAAACGCGTATTGAGTACCTGGCTACCGTTCATTCCTGGTGTTCTCAACATGATGCAACGGGCGGTTGAGGCTGAAGACATCAAAAACCGCCTCGACCCGGTGAAAATCAACAAGATCGACATGATGCTCGTCGAATGGAAAAGTGCTGTCGAAGACCGCTGGGCACAGGCGGAGAAAGCTTTCGACGCCTTGGGCAGCGATGTGATGTATCCGGCCACGCTGATGCCGAACGTCAACGCGATGACCCCGAAAGAAGCCATCGCACCGATTCATCGGGCGGCATTGGCGCAACAGACGCGGGTGACGCTGGATCTTATCGGGCGCATGCAAAAAGGCATGACCTGGTACAAGGAGACGGGCACGACGGACAATCAGTGGATTCTGAAAAACCCCCGAGTGGCAGCATACCGGGGCCTCAAACTGCAAGTCAGTTCCTGAGCACGGGAACGTCAATGGCTCGCGCAGTCGCTCATCGCACACCCGATCTGCTGGTCAATGACAGTCGGGGTTTGGCCGTGCGCCGCGTGGCATATTTGCGCAAGGTCATCAACGGGCCGGTGCAAACGCTGGTCTCGCATCAGGCGCATGACGTGGTTGGGCGGCTGGTGACGCAACGGGATCCGCGCTTGTCTGGCAGCACGTCGATAGCCAACCTGAGGACGGTGTACAACCTGGCCGGCCAGCCCTTGCTGAATGACAGCGTCGACGCCGGCTGGCGCCTGACTTTGCCAGGACTGGCTGGCGAAGCCCTTGCCCGCTGGGATGCGCGCGGCCAGCACTGGCGCCATCGTTACGATGAACAATTGCGCCCCCTCGGCGTCGAGGTGACTGATCATCCCGACCTCGAAACCTTCACCTACGCCGATGCCTCGGCCGACGCCACGCACAACCTGCGCGGCCAAATGATCGCGCTGAAAGATCCCTCCGGCACCCTGACCTACGACGGTTTCACCCTGTTCGGCGAGCCAATGCGCCAGACCCGCACCTTCGACGACGCACGTCCCCATCACAGCCAACAGACCTTCGGCCCATTGAATCAGTTACTGGCGCAAACGGATGCCGGCGGCCATCGCCAGCGCCTGCACTACGACCGCGCCGGGCAGCTGAAACAGGTCTGGCTTTCGCGCGCAGGCGACACCCAGGCGCAAGCGATTGTGCAGGATGCGCAGTACAACGCGGCCGGTCAGTTGATCGAACGGCTGGCCGGCAACAACGTCCGCAGCCGCTGGCAGTACGACCCGGCCAACGGACGGCTTACAACCTCGCAGGCATCCGTCGCGGGACAGACACCGCTGCAGCATTTCGCCTATGTTTACGACCCCATCGGCAATGTGCTGCGCATCGAAGATCAGGTCTTTCAGCCCGTGTACTTCGCCAACCAGTACATCGCTGGCCATCGCGATTTCGACTACGACTCGCTGTATCGACTGACCCGCGCCAGCGGCCACGACTCCTTGGCCGATCCCGATTTACCCGGTCGCCCGCAGCCCAGCGATCCCAACAACCTGCGCAACTACACCCAGCAGTTCGATTACGACGCCGGCGGCAACCTGACCAGACTGGTGCATGGTCGCGAGATCGGTGGCTACACACGACAGATGTTTGTCGATCCGGCGAGCAACCGTGCCCTGCGCTGGCAAACCGGCGACCCAGCGCCAGACTTCACGGCGTTTTTCGACCGCCACGGCAATCAACGCAAACTCCAGCACGGCCCGGACCTGCAGTGGAATGCGCAGGATCAACTGCAACAGGTGACGCTGCTCAAACACGACAACGGTCTGGCGGATGATCGCGAAATCTATCGCTACAGTCAGGGCGAGCGCGTCAGCAAACGCCACGAGACCTACACCGCCAGGACCACGCACTTTCTGCAGGTGCGCTACCTGCCAGGGCTGGAAATCCGCACCCGCGACAACGGCGAAGAACTCCACGTCATTACCCTGCCCGGCAACGTCCGCTGCCTGCACTGGCGGGCAAACCCACCGGCCGATGTCGCCAACAATCAACTGCGCTACAGCCTCGACGACCATTTGGGCTCGAGCTTGCTGGAGCTGGATCAGCAGGCGCGGCTGATCAGTCGCGAGACTTACTATCCGTTCGGCGGCACTGCGCTGTGGTTACCGAATGCCAATGTCGCGGTGGATTACAAAACGCTGCGTTATTCGGGCAAGGAGATGGATGTCAGCGGTTTGTACTACTACGGTTTGCGCTATTACGCGCCGTGGCTGCAGCGTTGGGTGAGTGCTGACTCATCACACCAGGATGGTTTGAACCTGTACGCTTTTGTGAAAAACAACCCGATGCGCTACGTCGATCCCGACGGGCGAGCCGGCTTCGACTTCTCCTCGCTCTCGAACCTGTTTCGCACAACGGCCAACGTCGCCAGCCAGGCCCATGACATCGCCTCCGAATTCGATGGCGAGGATGAAACGAACGTCAGCCAGAGCACCCGGGACACGATGACCTTTCGCCGCTTCCTCTTCAGCAAAAAAGGCATGACCGCATTTGGTCTCGGTGCGACGATCGGCACCGCCCTCGGTGGCGCTGCCGGTTCCTTCGCGCCCGTCATTGGCAACTCGATCGGCGGTATCGTGGGGGGCTTGGTGGGGGGACTGGCAGGCGCTTACATCCGCTACCGTTTTTTCAAACGTGGCCTTCAAGTGACCGAGGCGCTGCGCACCGCCGAAATCCGCGACGTGACCCGCACCATCGCCGACGGCGCAGATGATGTCGCCAATGGGGCAATCCCTAGCGTCATTCAAGAGCGTTTCGCCGAACTTAAGGAAGAGGTCCTCAACCGCATCCTTGATGAGGTCAGGAAACTTGATCCTCTGGACCAATTGGACTTCACGGAAATGATCGAAGAGGGCAAATCTTACAGAGACGCCTATCGCGCCATCATGAATCGAGCCGGGCTCACGGACCCCGTTAACTCGAGCGAAACGATAGGCGAGGTACCCGTGGTTGCCGCAAGCACACAAAACCGCGGGCAGGTCGTTCTGGAGCTAGATCGATCCGGCCGTTTCGAGCGCCGGGCAAGCTCTGCAAGCCGGCGAGGGGTCTCGGGAAGAACGGATTCGTATCGGCGTGCCAATCGTGTATCGCGCAGACAGACCCACCTCGAGTCTGCCGTTTAGCGGCAACCTGCCCGGCGAACGAACCGTTGAACGCCGGGGTGAGAGGGCATGCGTGGGAGACAGGTCCCGCGCATGCTATCTTGCCCGCCCGTCCTGCCGACCCTTCGCCCCGTATGCTGCCGACTTCCCGTACCCTGCGCCTGTCGTTGTACACACTGCTGATTGTTGCCGGCACGGCGCTTGCCGCAACGCTTGCGATCCGCCACGCCGAACGTCAGGCGCTGGAAGAAGACGCCGCCCGCGCCAACCAGCAACTGGCGTTGTACGCCAACTCCCTGCATACCCTGATTGACCGCTATCGCGCCCTCCCCGCCGTGCTCGCGCTGGACCCGCAATTGCGCGCGGCGCTGGCCGGCCCGGTGGATGCCGAAGAACAGGCCGCGCTGAATCTGAAGCTGGAAAAAATCAACGGCGCGGCGCAATCCTCGACCCTTGAACTGCTCGACCACACCGGCCTCGCCGTGGCGGCGAGCAACTGGCGGCTACCGAGCAGTTACGTCGGCCACAACTATGGTTTCCGCCCCTACTTCAGCCAGACCCGCACCCAGGGCACGGGGCGTTTTTACGCCGTGGGCGTGACCAGCGGGATTCCCGGTTACTTCCTCTCCAGCGCGGTGCTCGGCGACCACGACGAGTTTCTCGGGGCGATGGTGGTCAAGCTGGAATTCCCTGAACTGGAACGCGAGTGGAGCCAAGGCAGCGACACGCTGCTGGTCAGCGATGCGCGCGGAATCATCTTCATCGCCAATCAGCCCGGCTGGCGTTATCGCGCGCTGCGGCCACTGAGCGCCAGCGACATGGCCGAGATCAAAGCCACGCGCCAGTACGATAAACAATCGCTGGTGCCGCTGACGCATCTGGCCGTACGCAGCTTTGACGACAACAGTGATCTGCGCCGGGTCGAAGGCCCGCAAGGCACGGCGGATTATCTGTGGGAATCGCTGCCGCTGACCACCGAAGGCTGGACGCTGCACCTGCTGCGCCATCCGCAAGTGGCATTCGAAGATTTGCGCAACGCCGGGCTGGCTGCTGCCGGCGTGTGGCTGGCCGTGGTTTTTCTGTTGTTGTTCCTTAACCAGCGCTGGCGTCTGGCGAAGATGCGTCAGCGCAGCCGCGAGGAGCTTGAGCAACTGGTCGAAGAACGCACCCGCGACTTGCGCACCGCGCAGGACGGTCTGGTGCAGTCGGCCAAACTCGCCGCACTCGGCCAGATGTCTGCGGCGCTGGCCCACGAAATCAATCAGCCGCTGACCGCTCAGCGCATGCAACTGGCAACCCTGCGTCTGCTGCTCGACCATGGCCGTGTCGATGACGCTTACAAAGCACTGAAACCGGTGGATGACATGCTGACGCGCATGGCCGCGCTCACTGGCCACCTCAAGACTTTCGCCCGCAAGAGCCCTAGCGGCCTGCGCGAGCGGCTGGATCTGGCCACGGTGGTCGATCAGTCATTGCAGTTGCTGGACGCGCGACTGCGTGACGAACAGGTCAGCCTGGTGTTGCACCTGGCCCGTCCGGCGTGGGTGCGCGGCGATGCGATCCGCCTCGAACAAGTGTTGATCAACTTGCTGCGCAACGCCCTCGATGCGCTGCACGGCAAACCGTGCAAACGTCTGGAAATCCGCCTCGAGGCTGACGAGCAGTTGTGGCGACTGAGTGTGATCGACAACGGCGGTGGGATAGCTGAAGAGCATCTGGGCCAAGTGTTCGATCCGTTCTTCACCACTAAACCCGTCGGGGACGGTCTGGGTCTGGGGCTGGCCGTGTCGTTTGCCATCGTGCATGAATCCGGCGGCCGTCTGAGCGCCGAGAATGGCGACAGCGGCGCGGTGTTCAGCCTGACCTTGCCGATCGATCTGGAGGCGCACATCTGATGCTCAATGCGGTAATGGTGGTCGATGACGAGAGCAGCATTCGCAGCGCCGTCGAACAATGGCTGAGCCTGTCAGGCTTCGAGGTGCAGCTGTTCAGCCGCGCCGAAGACTGCCTCGCCGCCCTGCCCACGCACTTCCCCGGGGTGATCCTCAGCGACGTGCGCATGCCCGGCATCGGCGGCCTGGCGTTGCTGGCCGAAGTGCAGAAACGTGATGCCGATCTGCCGGTGATTCTGCTCACCGGCCACGGCGATGTGCCGATGGCGGTCGAAACGATGCGCGATGGCGCGTATGACTTTCTGGAAAAACCCTTCAGCCCGGAAACCTTGCTCGGCAGCCTGCGTCGGGCGCTGGACAAACGCCGCTTGGTGCTGGAAAACCGTGCCCTGCACGAACAGGCCGACAACCGCGCCAAGCTTGATGCGACGTTGCTCGGCGTGTCCCGTGGTTTGCAGAACCTGCGCCGCCAGGTGCTGGATCTGGCTGCACTGCCGGTCAATGTGCTGATCCGTGGCGAGACCGGCAGCGGCAAGGAACTGGTCGCGCGCTGCCTGCATGATTTCGGCCCACGGGCGGACAAGCCTTTCGTGGCGCTCAATTGCGCGGCCATCCCTGAACAACTGTTCGAAGCCGAGTTGTTCGGCCACGAAAGCGGCGCATTCACCGGCGCGTCGGGCAAGCGCATCGGCAAACTCGAATACGCCGATGGCGGCACGCTGTTCCTCGATGAAATCGAAAGCATGCCGTTGGCCCAGCAAGTGAAATTGCTGCGGGTTTTACAAGAACAAAAGCTTGAACGGCTGGGCTCGAACCAGAGCATTCGCGTCGACTTGCGGATTGTCGCGGCGACCAAACCGGACTTGCTCGACGAAGCCCGCGCCGGGCGTTTTCGCGAAGACCTCGCCTATCGCCTGAACGTCGCCGAACTGCGTTTGCCGCCGCTGCGCGATCGTCGTGAAGACATTCCGCTGCTGTTCGAAACCTTTGCCCAGAGTGCGGCTCAACGTTTGGGCCGGACCTTTCCACCGTTAACGGGCGCACAGTTGAGTCACCTGCTCAGCCATGACTGGCCGGGCAATGTCCGTGAACTGGCCAACGTCGCCGAACGGCAAGTGCTGGGGCTGGATGAGCCAGCGCCGGGGATTGATCCGGGCCAGTCGCTGGCAGCGCAGCAGGAAGCGTTCGAGGCACAGTGCTTGCGCGCGGCGTTGACCCGGCACAAGGGTGACGTGAAAGCCGTACTCGAAGAACTGCAGCTGCCACGGCGCACCTTCAATGAAAAAATGCAGCGGCATGGGTTGAGTCGGGAGATGTTTTTGAGCGAGTGAGTCGGGCTTGGGACTTTCGCTGTGGCTGAAATCTTTTCCCCCCTCACCCCAGCCCTCCCCGGGAGAGGGTTGGGGTGAGGGGCTTTGGACTTTCATCCCCGTGAGCGGAAATCCGCTCACCAAACCAAAACAATCGGCATAAAACCGCCCACCCAATCCCTTCCCCCCCTCTAAACCGGCCCTCCCCCCGTTGGCACAGCTCCTGCTATAGCCCCCGCAGGCTGCGTTTTAACGCGCTCCACAAAAACAATTAAACGAAGGATCCTTCAATGGATAACTCCAACGCCCTGCCACTTGGGTCGGCTGCCGTGCCCGCCAAAGAAAGAACCACCGCCAGCCGGATCAAATCGATCTTCAGCGGTTCCGTCGGCAACATGGTCGAGTGGTACGACTGGTATGTGTATGCCGCCTTCTCGCTGTACTTCGCCAAGACCTTCTTCCCCGCCGGCTCTTCCACCGCCCAGCTGATGAACACCGCCGCGATCTTCGCCGTCGGCTTCCTGATGCGCCCGATCGGTGGCTGGCTGATGGGTTTGTACGCCGACAAGGTCGGACGCAAGAAAGCCCTGATGGCCTCGGTCTACCTGATGTGCTTCGGCTCGCTGTTGATCGCCCTCAGCCCGAACTACGAAACCATCGGCATCGGCGCACCGATCCTGCTGGTGTTCGCGCGACTGCTGCAAGGTCTGTCGGTCGGTGGCGAGTACGGCACCTCGGCCACCTATCTCTCGGAGATGGCGACCAAGGAACGTCGCGGGTTCTTCTCGAGCTTCCAGTACGTGACCCTGATCTCCGGCCAGCTCATCGCGCTGGGCGTGCTGATCGTGCTGCAGAACGTGCTGACCACTGAACAGTTGTACGCGTGGGGCTGGCGTATTCCGTTCGCCATCGGCGCGCTGTGTGCGGTCGTGGCGCTGTACCTGCGTCGCGGCATGGAAGAAACCGAGTCGTTCACCAAGAAAGAGAAGTCCAAGGAAAGCGCAATGCGCACCTTGATGCGCCATCCGAAAGAGCTGTTGACCGTGGTCGGCCTGACCATGGGCGGCACCCTGGCGTTCTACACCTACACCACCTACATGCAGAAATACCTGGTGAACACCGTCGGCATGAGCATCTCCGACTCGACCACCATTTCTGCCGCCACGCTGTTCCTGTTCATGTGCCTGCAGCCGATCATCGGCGGCCTGTCGGACAAGATCGGTCGTCGTCCGATCCTGATCGCCTTCGGCGTGCTGGGGACGATCTTCACCGTGCCGATCCTGATGACCCTGCACACCATCCAAACCTGGTGGGGCGCGTTCTTCCTGATCATGGCAGCGCTGATCATCGTCAGCGGCTACACCTCGATCAACGCGGTGGTGAAGGCCGAACTGTTCCCGACTGAAATCCGCGCCCTGGGCGTCGGCCTGCCGTACGCACTGACCGTATCGATCTTCGGCGGCACCGCCGAATACATCGCGCTGTGGTTCAAGAGCATCGGCATGGAAACCGGCTACTACTGGTACGTGACGGCGTGCATTGCCGTGTCGCTGCTGGTGTATGTGACCATGAAGGACACCCAGAAGCATTCTCGTATCGTCACTGACTGATCGGGATTTCACAGCTACTGCAACGGTGGCTGTGATGGACCCTTCGCGAGCAGGCTCGCTCCCACATTTGGAATGCATTTCCCTGTGGGAGCGAGCCTGCTCGCGAATGGGGTCACCGCGTTATCCAGACCTGCATAAAAAAATCCTCACCTGCGCCGCACAGCGATTAATCGCTAATTAATCCTGCCCCCTCACTCTGCAATCACCTGATCGATGACCTGCGCGACGCTCGCTCCGACGACGAAAGCGATTTAAACGTGCCGCCCTTAATATCAATTTAATCGATAGTTAATAGCATTAATTTGCGCTTTTTAATCAATTTATTTGGCGTAGCATGAAACCCATGCAAGACACACCCGCCAACGAATCTGGAGTAACCAACATGAAAACCCAACTGATCCTCGCCCTGACCCTGTCCGTACTGGCCGCCAACACCTTCGCTGCCGATGGCTCCGACAGAACCAAATCCGCCGATTTCATCAACGGCGCCAGCGCTGCCATCGAAACCAGCCACACCGGTTCTTACGCCGCTGACGGTTTTGATAAAACCAGCATTGGCAAAGCTGTGGCTGCCGACGGTTTCGATAAAACCGGTACTGCCGCTGCCATCAGCTGACACACAGCAGTTCCTTCACAGCCCGGCCTTGGCCGGGCTTAGTCATTTCTGGCGCATGACAATTTCATGAGTTCACACCAAACCCTGTGGGAGCGAGCCTGCTCGCGAAGACGTCATTTCAGTCGACATCGTTGTGAATGACCCGGCGCTTTCGCGAACAGGCTCGCTCCTACAGGGGATTTCATCGATTGGAATATCGGTGTCTGGCTGGAAATATGTGGCGTCTGCTTGCACTATTGGCCATCTGATTCAGACCTCTCCAGGACCACCCACCATGCCCGATGACATCCACTTCTACGAACCCGCCAACGGCCACGGTCTGCCCCACGATCCGTTCAACGCCATCGTCGGCCCGCGCCCGATTGGCTGGATTTCCTCGCAGGATGCCCACGGTCAGTTGAACCTGGCGCCGTACAGTTTCTTCAATGCCTTCAACTACATTCCGCCGATCATCGGGTTCTCCAGCGTCGGGCGCAAAGACAGCCTGAACAACATCGAGCAGACCGGCGAATTCGTCTGGAACCTCGCCACCCGCCCGCTGGCCGAGCAGATGAACCAGAGCTGCGCAATGGTCGCGCCGGAGGTCAACGAGTTTGAATTGGCGGGCTTGACGACGGTGGCGTCGAAGGTGATTTCGGTGCCGCGAGTGGCCGAAAGCCCGGTGTCCTTCGAGTGCAAGGTCACGCAGATCATTCAGTTGCAGCGCGCCGATGGCGAGACCGTGCCGAGCTGGCTGATCCTCGGCGAAGTGGTCGCCGTGCATATTGCCAAGTGGCTGTTGAAGGACGGCATCTACGACACCGCCGCGGCAGAACCGATTCTGCGCGGCGGCGGGCCGGCGGATTACTTCCAGCTGGGGCCTGAAGCCCTGTTCAAGATGTGGCGTCCGGGCGCAACCCAGTAACGCGTTACCAGATCAACTCGGCGTCGTCAGTGACGCCCTTGAGGTTGTCCAGCTCATTGATCGCGGCTTCATCGGCGGCGATGGCGCCGGGGAAAACCTGATCATTCAGCAGTTTGTGAAAGCGTGGTGCGCCGCCATCGACCAGGGCCTTGACCGCGATTGCCGCGTGATAGCCCTTGTTGCCGCCCAACTCGACGGGAACGACTGCGGAAACTGCTTCGAAGTGTTCAAACTCTTTACGTGCCATGTCACACATCCCGGCTCAGACAAATTAAGCCGGACATTAAACCCTCAACCGACGAGTTTGTGTACCGGCGCCGGGCATTGACCGAGGGCTTGCGCCGCTGAAACGTCCTTGAAGGTATGGAAGTCGAGGCTGTTGACCACCAGCTCCTGCACCAGTTCGGCGAAGATTTCCATCGCCGGACTGTTGAAATAGTTAGTCATCATTTGCTGGCTGCTCCAGAACCCGGAGACCAGCCACAACTCGGGATCACACTGCGAATGCTGCAAGGCGAAGCTCAGGCAACCGGGGGCAGCGCGAGAAGGATCGATCAACGCGCTGAGGCGTACACCGAGTTCCGCCGAACGCCCGGCGCGCGCTCGAACGAAGGCCATATGACTGACGGGAATCTGCTTGGACATGTTCAACCCTCCCAGGGAGTCGCGTGGCAGCCGGGGGCGGGCTGCGACAGGATCAAAGGTTAAGGGCCACGCGCTGGCTGCCGTTAGTCGATTCCTGCCGCCGCGTTGCACAATCCTGCGAGACTGCACACAAGCGCTGTAACAACCTGTAAAAGACCGTCACACGGCTGTCACACGGGTATCAAGCAAGTTTGCCGGACTATGTCCTGCTATGGCTGAACCCACGCGCAAGCCCAAGCAGAATCAGGCAAGCATTTCGCAGGATGTGTCTACCGCTGGCGCTTGCACAAACATATGCTCTGCTCCATTCCACCTCCCCTGCCGAGGATGCCGTGCATGACGTCATTCGATCGTTTTCAAGCCGAACCCAGCGCTGACATGGAAAAACAGCGTGCGGAACTGGCGGCGATCATCCGCCGCAACACCACCGACGATGGCAGCTATGAGACCGCCATCGGTTCGCTGTACATGTCGCGCCACACCAAATCCCACGACTTCGCCCCGGTGCTCGCGCAACCGGCGCTGTGCATCATGGCCCAGGGTCGCAAAGAGGTGCGGCTGGCGGACGAGTTCTTCAATTACGACCCGCTGAATTATCTCGTGGTGTCGGTTTCGATGCCGCTGAGCGGGCGCGTGGTCAATGTCTCGCCAGAGGAGCCGATCCTCGCCGTGCGCCTCGATATCGACCCGGCAGAAATCACTGCACTGATCGCCGACGCCGGGCCGATGGGCGTGCCGACTCGACCGACCGGACGTGGCTTGTACGTGGAAAAAATCGACAGTTCGATGCTCGACGCGGTGCTGCGTCTGGCACGTTTGCTCGATGCGCCGAAAGACATCGCCATGCTCGCGCCGCTGATTCGCCGGGAGATTCTCTATCGCCTGCTGCGCAGTCCGCAGGGCCATCGTTTGTATGAGATCGCGATTGCCAACAGTCAGAGCCATCGCATCAGCCAGGCGATCAAATGGCTCAACGGCAATTTTGAGCAGCCGTTGCGCATTGATGATCTGGCCAGGGAAGTGAACCTCAGCGTGTCGACCTTGCATCACCGCTTCAAAGCGATGACGGCGATGAGTCCGCTGCAGTATCAGAAGCAGTTGCGGTTGCAGGAGGCGCGGCGGTTGATGCTGGCCGAGGGGCTTGAGGCGTCGGCGGCGGGGTATCGGGTGGGGTATGAGAGTCCGTCGCAGTTCAGCCGTGAATACAGTCGGTTGTTTGGTGCGCCGCCGTTAAGGGATTTGGCGCGGTTGCGGCTGTCTGTCTGATCGGGATTTTTCATTGCGGCTGAAGGTCTCTTCGCGAGCAGGCTCGCTCCCACAGGGAAATGCATTCCAACTGTGGGAGCGAGCTTGCTCGCGAAGAGGCCAGCCCGATCAACCCATTGCGTTGATCAGACCGCTCGGATCACATGCTTGATCTCCTGAAACGCCGCCAACCCCCAAGGCCCTAACTCACGGCCAATACTGCTCTGCTTGTACCCGCCCCAAGCCGACTGCGGGAAAATCACTTGCGGTGCATTGATCCACACCATCCCCGCCTGCAAGGCATTGGCCACGCGATCCGCCGCTGCGGCATCGCTGGTCACTACACTCGCCACCAAACCAAACGGCGTGTCATTGGCCAGCGCAATCGCCTCCGCCTCGCTGCTGAAACTGCGCACGCACAGCACCGGCCCGAAAATTTCTTCACACCACAGCGCGCTGTCCAGCGGCACGTCGGTGAACACGGTCGGCTGCAAGAAATAGCCGCGTGGCAAATCCGCCGGGCGATTGCCGCCACAGAGCAAACGCGCGCCCGCGCTCAGCCCACGATCGATGTGCCCGAGTACACGCTGATACTGCGCCTGATTGACCAGCGCCCCCATTTCCACGTCCGCATCGAACGGGTCAGCCACACGAATCGCCTGCGCTCGCTTCTGCAAACGAGCGAGAAATTCCTCTTCCAGCTCCTCAGCCACCAACACACGACTGGTCGCCGAACACATCTGCCCGGCATTGAAGAACGCCCCACCACAGGCCAGCTCAACCGCCAGATCAATGTCGGCATCCGCCAACACCAGCAACGAAGATTTGCCGCCCAACTCCAGGCTCACACCCTTCACCGTTTCCGCCGCGCGCTGCATCACCTGCACGCCAACCGCGTTGCTCCCGGTGAAGGAAATCTTGGCGACGCGCGGGTCTGACGACAACGGCGCACCGACCGCCAGCCCAGTGCCGCAAACCAGATTGAACACACCATTCGGCAGACCCGATTGCGCAATGATCGCCGCCAGTTCCAGCTCCGGCAGCGGCGTCACTTCCGAAGGCTTGAGCACCACGCAGCAACCCGCCGCCAACGCTGGGGCGAGTTTCCACGCGGTGGTCACCATCGGAAAATTCCACGGCACGATCAACCCGACCACACCGCACGGTTCGCGGCGCAAACGTGCGCTGAAATCATCGCTGGGCAGTGGCACGTTGCTGTCCTGTCTGGCGTCGAGACCTTCAGCGAGTTCGGCGTAATACTCAAACGTGGCGATCACATCATCGACGTCGATGGCCGCTTCGACTAGCGGTTTGCCGTTGTTGCTCGACTGCAACTTCATCAGATGCTCGCGACCGTTGCGCACGCCATTAGCGATGTTGCGCAGGATCGTGCCGCGCTCGGCGCCGGTGGTTTGCGACCAGGTTGTGAAGGCTTCGCTGGCAGCGGCGACGGCTTGATCGACCGCCTGCTCGTCACCGCCATTGACCGTGGTCAGCAGCGCTTCGGTGGCCGGGTTGATCACCCGCAGATGTTCCCGCCCCGCCGACCATTGGCCGTTGATGTAAAGGCCATCGAGTGTGGTTGGGAAACTGATCATTGCGCCACCGCCTTCATCCATTGGCTCTGATCGATTTCAATGAGGGTCGGGCCCTGACGATCGCTTGCACAACGCAACGCGCTGCGCAGTTGTTCGATGCTGCTGATGGCTTCAGCGGCGCAGCCGAGACCTTTGGCCACCGCGACAAAATCCGGGGTGTAGATGTCCACGCCGACCGGTTCGATGGCGCGGTTGACCATGTATTTCTTGATCTCTTCGTAGCCCTGGTTATTCCACAGCAGGACGATCACCGGCACCCGCGCTTCGACCGCGCTGGCCAGTTCCGGCAGGGTGAATTGCAAGCCGCCGTCGCCGATCAGGCACACCACCGGAGGCCGCGCACCTTTGTCGAGTTGACCACCGAGCCAAGCACCAATCGCGGCCGGCAAGGCGTAGCCGAGGGTGCCGTAACCGGTCGAGGCGTTGAACCAGCGGCGCGGGTGATCGGGGTTGAACGTGAGGTTGCCGGTGTACACCGGTTGCGTCGAGTCGCCGACGAACACCGCATTCGGCAGTTCATCGAGCACGGTGTCGAGAAAACGGGTTTGCGCGACGGTCGGCGCATCCCAGCTCGCGGCCAGTTCGGCGCGCAGTTTGCCAGCGCGGGCCTGACCCCAGTCTCTGCTGCGCTCATCTAGTTTTTCTTGCGACAGATTGTTCAGCAGGGCTTGTGCAGCGTTGCGTGCGTCGGCCACCAGCGCCAGGTGCGGCGGGTAGTTGCGCACGGTCTGGTCGGCGTCGATATCGATGCGCAACAGTTTGCCGGGAATCTCGAAACCACCGGCGAAGGTCACATTGTAATCGGTCTCGGCCAGCTCGGTGCCAATGGCCAGCACCACGTCGGCATCAGCAACCAGCGCGCGGGTGGCGACCAGCGTCTGGGTCGAGCCGATCAACAGCGGATGGTTGCCCGGCAGCATGCCTTTGGCGTTGATGGTCAGCGCCACCGGAGCATCGAGCAGCTCGGCAAGTCGGGTCAGCTCCGGCGCTGCGTCGATGGCACCGCCCCCCGCCAGAATCAGCGGACGTTTGGCTTCGGCCAGCAACCCGCTCATGCGTTTAACGGCAGCGGGCGCAGCACCGGCGCGGTCAATATTGACCGGCACGCTGGCGAGCAATTCATCAGCGTTTTCGACCAGCACATCCAACGGAATCTCGATGTGCACCGGACGCGGACGACCGGCCTGGAACAACGCAAAGGCACGCGCCAGTACCACCGGCAATTCAGCGGCGGACATCAAGGTATGCGAGAACGCTGCGACGCCGGAAACCAGCGCGCTCTGGTTCGGCAGCTCATGCAACTTGCCGCGACCGCCGCCCAATTGGCTGCGCGATTGCACGCTGGAGATCACCAGCATCGGGATCGAATCGGCGTAGGCTTGGCCCATGGCGGTGGTGATGTTGGTCATGCCCGGGCCGGTGATGATGAAGCACACCCCCGGTTTGCCCGCGGTGCGCGCGTAGCCGTCAGCCATGAAACCGGCGCCCTGTTCATGCCGGGGCGTGACGTGGCGAATGCTCGAACGGGCCAGCCCGCGATACAGCTCTACGGTATGCACCCCGGGAATGCCGAACACCTGCTCGACCCCATAACCTTCGAGTAACTTGACCAATACTTCGCCACACGTCGCCATGTCGATTGCCCTTCCTATTTAATCGGTACGCCGGATCAAATGTGGGAGCGAGCAGGCTTGCTCCCACATAGTCCGTGGAATGGCCTCATTGAACGGTCGGCCGGTAGCGGCAACAATCGATTAAAAGTCATACTAGCCATGTCCTCACGTCATACCTTGGATCCACATGAAACGCCTGCCTCCCCTGCCCGCCCTGCACACGTTCCTGATCACCGCGCAGTGCTGCAACTTCACCCGCGCCGCCGAGCAGTTGCACATCACCCAGGGTGCGGTGAGCCGGCAGATCGCCGGGCTGGAGGAGCATCTCGGTTATCCACTGTTCATCCGTCTGGCCCGTGGCCTGGCGCTGACCGCCGAGGGACGTGAATGGCTGCCGCGCGTAGAGAAAATCTTCGGCCTGATCAGCGAGGCGACCGAGCAGATCGGCCTGCAACGCGAAACCCTGCAACTCAAGGCACCGAGCTGCGTGATGCGTTGGCTGTTGCCGCGCTTACTGCAATGGCAGAAAGAACGCCCGGACGTGCCCGTGAAACTCACGGCGTCGTTGCAACACGGCGTGGATTTTCAGCGCGAGCAATTCGATGCGGCAGTGATCTACGGCGCGCCACCCGATAACTCGCCGGGCGCGTTGCACCTGTTCGATGAACAACTGACGCCGGTGTGCTCGCCACTGTTGCTCAAGGGTTCGCCTGCGCTGAAGGCACCGACGGATTTGCAGGAGCATCTGTTGCTGCACCCGACGCACGATATTCAGGATTGGTCGGTGTGGCTCAACGCCGCTGAGCTACGACTGAACAACATCGGCAGCGGCCAGCATTTCGAAACGCTGGATCAGGCGATGTCGATGGCGTCCCACGGGACGGGGGTGGCGATCGGAGATTGGTCGTTGATTGGCGATGACTTGCGCGCAGGGCGGCTGGTGATGCCGTTTGATCTGAAGGTGAAGACGGGGTTGGCCTATTACGTGGTGTTGCCGCCGGGGGTTGAGGCCTCGCCGCAGCTGGAAGAGCTGATGATCTGGTTGGTGGAACAAGCCCACACCCGCTAAACACAAATCCCCTGTAGGAGCTGCCGAAGGCGGCAGCTCCTACAGGGGATGTATCAGTAGCCGACGGTGTAGCGCTTGCGCGAGTGCTTCGGCGTTTCCACTTCGTCGATCAACGCAATCGCGTAATCAGCAAAAGTGATCCAGCTACGCCCTTCAGCGCTCACCAGCAAGTGATCCTGGCCGACACGGAAACTACCCGTGCGCTCCCCTTCGACAAACTCTGCCGACGGCGACAGGAAGGTCCAGTCCAGATCCTGCTCCTGACGCAACGCATCCAGAAACGCCGCACCGGCGCTGGCCTCGGTCTTGTACTCTGCCGGGAAACCCGCGCTGTCGATCACCCGAGAATCGTCCGGCAGCAACAGCGAACCCGCACCGCCGACCACCAACAAGCGCCTCACCCCGGCCTGCTTAACCGGCCCGACGATAGCGCTCGCTGGAACAGTGGCGAAATGCGCTGCCGTAATCACCACGTCGTGACCGGCCACTGCATCCTGCAGCGCCGCCGCATCCAGCACATCGACATTCTTGCTGACCACACCGGCACGGGCGCCGATCTTCGAGGTGTCGCGGGCGATAGCGGTGATGCTATGTCCGCGACGCAGGGCTTCTTCCAGCAATTGGCTACCGGCACGTCCGGTGGCTCCAATGATTGCGATCTTGCTCATGACATTCTCCAGTTGGCTTGAGAGTGCTGCGTTTTCACGAATCGGCTTACCACTGCATTTCGCCCTTGGCGACTTTCGCGCTCAGCTCCAGCGAGCTTTCCTCGCCGAGTGTCGGGTAGCGCTTTTTCATCGCCGCGATCAGTGCGGCGGCGTCTTTGGCCTTGGCGGTTTCCGCGTCGAAAGCCTTAATGTAGTCGGCGGTGAATTTCACGCTGGCCAACGAATGGCTGCTGTCACCGAGGTAGTGACCCGGGACCACGGTGTTCGGCTTCAGGGTTTCGATCGAGTGCAGGGTTTGCAGCCAGTCGGCGTGAGATTGCGCGGTCTGGGTGTCGGCCATCCACACATGAATGTTCTCAGCGACGACCACGCCACCGACCACGGCTTTGAGCGACGGGATCCACACGAAACTGCGATCCGGCTGTTTGCCGTCAAGGCCGATCACCTGCAATTTCTGCCCCTCAAGCATCAGGCTGTCACCCTTGAGCACGCCCGGCACGATGGTTTTCGCTGGCACGTCGGCGCCCATTTTCGGGCCCCAGAAAGCAAGCTTGCCAGCGACGGTGTTGTTGATGTGATCGACGGTCGGTTGCGAAGCCAACACCTTGGCGTCGGGGAACGCTTTAGTCAGGGTGTCGAGGCCGAAGTAGTAATCCGGGTCGCCATGACTGATGTAAATGGTGGTCAAGTGCTTGCCGCTGGCGCGGATTTTTTCCACGACGTGCTCAGCTTGGGATTTGCCAAATTGCGCATCGACGAGGATCGCGTCTTTCTCGCCGCTGACCAGCACCGAGGTCACCGGGAAAATCGCTTCCGTGCCAGGGTTATACACATCGAGGGTCAGATTGGCTGCGGCGGCATGTGCTGCAAAACCCAGCGAGGCGCTGGCGAGAAGAACGCGTTTGATAAGGGTGAAGCCGATCATCTGTTGCTCCGGTGTTCGAATGCCATGCTTGGCGATGGAACAGAGCTTAGTTGCCTGACTCAGTACAAAAAATGCGATGCTTGGACATAGTTTGTTTCTGAAAGCGGGCAAATCATGGATCGTCTCCAGGCTATGCGGGTGTTTGTGACAGTGGTGGATCTGGGCAGCCAGTCAGCGGCAGCCGATCATCTGGACCTGTCCCGGCCCGTGGTTTCACGTTATCTGGCGGAGCTGGAAGACTGGGTCGGCGCGCGGCTGATGCACCGCACCACGCGCAAATTGAGCCTGACCGCCGCCGGCAGTGAAATTCTGCCGCGCTGTCGGCAGATGATCGAACTGTCGAACGACATGCAGGCTGCCGTCAGCGAACCCGACGACGCCCCACGCGGTTTGCTGCGCATCAGCGTCAGTACGTCGTTTGGCCAGGCGCAACTGGCCGATGCCATGGCGGCGTACGTCAAACGCTATCCGGGGGTGAGCATCGACCTGCAAATGCTCGACCGCACAGTGAACCTGGTGGATGAACGCATTGATCTGGCGATTCGCACCAGTAACGATCTCGATCCAAATCTGATCGCCCGGCGCCTGACCGTTTGCCGTTCAGTCGTGTGCGCCGCGCCGGCATATCTGCAAGAACAGCCGATGCCGTTACGGGTCGAGGAGTTGAGCCAACACAACTGCCTGACCCATTCGTATTTCGGGAAGAGCCTGTGGCACTTCGAAGAGGATGGCGAACCGGTTTCGGTGCCGGTACAGGGCAACATCAGCGCCAACGAGGCCAGCACGTTATTGCGCGCGACGCTGGCCGGTACGGGGGTGGCGATGCTGCCGACGTATCAGGCCGGCGTGCATATTCACAGCGGTGAGCTGGTACGGCTGCTGCCCCATGCCGAGCCACGGCAAATGAACATCTACGCGGTGTATGCCTCGCGCAAGCACATGCCGGCGGCGCTGCGCAGCCTGCTGGATTTTCTGGTGCAGCGCTTTCCCGAAAATCCCGAGTGGGATATCGGCCTGTAAACCCAATCCACTGTGGCTTCATCAATGTTCTGAATGGCGGGGTAAATCCTCGAACGCACTGGCTGGCAAGTCCGCCCCGCTGACCTATGCTGAAAGTAATACCGCAGGGTATTTCGTTCAGAGGTGAACGCCATGAACATCAAAACAAGAAGATACGTCGCGATTTTCATCACCTGCGCTGCCACGCTGGCGCTGTACGGCACCGCGGCCTGGCGGGTCGAACAAATGCGACAGCTGCCGCGCGAATATGCGAGCTGCAATTACGAGCGCTGCATTCCGCACAACGCCACGCTTAACGCGTTGCGCTGATGTGAACGAGTTGAGACACGCCCCTGTGGGAGCGAGCCTGCTCGCGAAAGCAATGGGTCATTCAACATAGTTGGCGACTGACACAACGCATTCGCGAGCAGGCTCGCTCCCACAGTGGGTAGTAGCGATAACCTTATTGCTCGGCCTTCAATCGGTCGCGGAACGCCTTTGGCGAAATCCCCACCCGGCGGCGGAACAGGCGTGTGAAGTTGGTTGGATCGGAAAACCCCAACAACTCCGACATCTCGTAAATCGTCATGCTGGTGTAAGTCAGTAAACGCTTGGCTTCCAGCAACTGACGCTCATGCATGATCTGCAGCGCCGGCTGTCCCGCCAGCTCACGGCACGTGCCGTTCAGGTGCGACACCGAAATGCCCAACCGATGCGCCAGATCCTCGACCTTTACATGCTGGCGATAGGTTTCTTCCACCAGTTGGATAAAGCCGTTGAGGTATTCGCGCTGACGTTGCGGACGCTGACTTGCCTTATGGCGCACGATCGCCTGGCGACTGACCCAGACCATGATCACGCTGACCAGCGAATGCATGAGCATTTCCCGCGCCGGTTGATGGCCGTTGTATTCGGCCTGTAACGCACTGAACAGGCTGTTGAGATAATCGCCGTCCTTGCCCGCCGGGTAGTTCTCCGCGAGGGCCAAGGCGTGCACCGAGTCACCGAGTTGCGCCTGCAAATGATTGATCAGCGGCGTGGCGAGGGTAACGATGAAACCTTCAACGTCCTCGGAAAAACGAAAGCCGTGCACCGACAACGGTGGCAGGACTTGAATGGCCGGGGTGTCGAGTTGCGTACGTTGGCCTTCGATTTCAAGCTCTGCCTGACCTTTGAAAACGAAGAGTAATTGGCACAAATCAGCATGGCGGTGGGGTTTGATTTCCCACTCGTGTTCGCGACTGCGGGAAGAAATGGTTTCACAGTGCAGCAAGTCGGGGGTCGGCCAGTCCAGGCTTTCACCGTAGAGCTTGAACACTGGAATCGAAGGCAGCTCAGGCTTGTTCATCACTTCAATCCAGGCCTCAGGGTTGTGGGGCGATAATCGCACCGATTGGCAGAATGTACAGGTATCGGCTCAGTTTTCACCTTCAATTGACAGACCCGCAAGGGAAAAATGCAAGCACTCGATCCATAAAAAACATTCGCCGGCCCTTGCCGCGTGAAGCTTGCGAGTCATAAAAACAATGAAAACGCTAAAAACCCAAGTCGCTATTATCGGCGCCGGTCCGTCCGGTTTACTCCTCGGCCAGTTGCTGCACAACGCTGGCATCGACACCCTCATCCTCGAACGTCAAACCCCTGACTATGTGCTCGGCCGCATCCGTGCCGGTGTGCTGGAACAAGGCATGGTAGAGCTGTTGCGCCAGGCCGGCGTGGGTCAGCGCATGGACGCCGAAGGGTTGGTCCACGGCGGTTTCGATCTGGCGCTGGACGGCCGTCAGGTGCACATCGACCTGCACGCGTTGACCGGCGGCAAGACCGTGATGGTCTACGGCCAGACCGAAGTCACCCGTGACCTGATGGCCGCTCGTCGGGAGGCTGGCGCGGCGACGATTTACCAGGCAAGCAATGTCGTTCCTCACGGCATGAAAAGCGACGAGGCTTTTGTCACCTTCGAAAAGGACGGCGAAACCTGGCGCGTCGATTGCGATTACATTGCCGGTTGCGACGGTTTCCACGGCGTAGCCCGGCAGTCGATTCCGGCGGATTGCCTGAAGGTGTTCGAACGGGTTTATCCATTTGGCTGGCTGGGCATTCTCGCCGATACGCCGCCGGTGCATGAGGAGTTGGTCTACGCCCGCCATGAGCGCGGCTTTGCCCTGTGCAGCATGCGTTCGGCGACCCGCACTCGCTATTACCTGCAAGTGCCGGCGCAAGAGAACGTCGAAGACTGGAGCGATCAGCGTTTCTGGGATGAGTTGAAAAATCGCCTGCCGGTGGACCTGGCCGAGAAACTGGTGACCGGTCCGTCGATTGAAAAAAGCATCGCGCCGCTGCGCAGCTTCGTGGTCGAGCCGATGCAGTACGGGCGGATGTTTTTGGTCGGTGACGCCGCGCATATCGTTCCGCCTACGGGCGCCAAGGGTTTGAATCTGGCCGCCAGCGATGTCAGCACTTTGTTCAATATTCTGCTGAAGGTTTACCGCGACGGACGCACCGACCTGCTGGAGAAATACTCGGAAATCTGCCTGCGCCGCGTGTGGAAAGCCGAGCGGTTTTCCTGGTGGATGACTTCGATGCTGCACCGCTTCGACGATCACGATGACTTCAGCCAGCGCATCAGCGCCTCGGAACTGGACTACTTTGTCAGTTCAGAAGCGGGGCGAAAAACCATTGCAGAAAATTACGTCGGACTTCCTTATGAGGCTATCGAATAGCCTGCTACCGGAGGGTGTGTCATTCATTATTTCTCGCGCCGCGTTGCCACCTGAAAGCGGGCCAGGCAAGGCGCAGCCTGAAGGTAAGGGTTGTTTCCTTGCCGAGGGCTGCAACGCAGCATGGCCCGCTTTCAGGTGACAACCCGGAGGGCCGGGCGTGCTGTTGCGCAGGGCTGCGTTGCTCGGAGCTTATTTGGAATGACCAAACCACGCTCCTCGCGCCTTGCCCTGCGCAACAGCACACCCGGCGCGGCGCGAGAAATAATGAATGACACACCCTGTTACACTGGCGAGCATCCCCGCTCGCCTGACGATCTGCGGGACTCTCACTGCCCGCAGGTTTTGCCCGTGACCAATCTCAATCACCCCGAAACGCCCAAACCGGCCATTCGCAGCGTGCTGGTCGCGCTGATGATGGCGATTTTTCTCGGTGCGCTGGATCAGACCATCGTTGCCGTGTCGATGCCGGCCATCTCTGCTCAATTCAAGGACGTCAGCCTGCTGGCCTGGGTGATTTCCGGGTACATGGTGGCGATGACCGTCGCCGTGCCGATCTACGGCAAGCTCGGCGATCTCTACGGGCGGCGCAAATTGATGCTGTTCGGCATGGGCCTGTTCACCCTCGCTTCGTTGTTCTGCGGCATGGCGCAGAGCATGGAGCAATTGGTGCTGGCGCGGATCCTTCAGGGCATCGGCGCCGGCGGGATGATCTCGGTCAGCCAAGCGATCATCGGCGACATCGTCCCGCCGCGTGAACGTGGCCGTTATCAGGGTTATTTCAGCAGCATGTACGCGGTGGCCAGCGTCGCCGGCCCGGTGCTCGGCGGTTACATGACCGAATACTTGTCGTGGCGCTGGGTGTTCTTGATCAACCTGCCGTTGGGCCTTGGCGCTTGGTGGGTGGCGCGGCGCAATCTGCGCGGGCTGCCGATTCCGCAACGCAAACCGATCATCGACTACCTCGGTACGCTGTTGATGATCATCGGCCTGACCGCATTGCTATTGGGCATCACTCAGGTCGGTCAGGGACACTCGTGGCGCAGCAGCGAAGTGCTGGGTTTGTTCGCCTGCGCGGTGGTGGTTTTGGCGGTGTTTGTCTGGCATGAGCGTCGGGCGCGGGAGCCGTTGCTGCCGATGCATCTATTCGCCAACCGCAATGCCTTGCTGTGCTGGTGCACGATTTTCTTCACCAGTTTCCAGGCGATTTCGCTGATCGTGTTGATGCCGCTGCGCTTTCAGACCGTCACCGGTGCCGGCGCCGACAGCGCAGCGTTGCACTTGCTGCCGCTGGCGATGGGGCTGCCGATCGGTGCGTTCTTCGCGGGCCGGCGCACCTCGATCACCGGGCGTTACAAACCGCAGATTCTCACCGGCGCAGTGCTGATGCCGATCTCGATTCTTGGCATGGCCTTCAGCCCACCCGAAGCGACACTGGTCAGCGGTTTGTTCATGTTGCTCTGCGGCATTTCCAGCGGAATGCAGTTTCCGACCTCACTGGTCGGCACACAGAATTCGGTCGAGCAACGCGACATCGGTGTGGCGACCAGCACCACCAACCTGTTTCGGTCGCTGGGCGGCGCGGTGGGCGTTGCATTGATGTCGGCGCTGTTGCTGGCATTGCTGCAGGACTCGAACTTTGCCCATCTGGCGAGCAGTTCGCTGATCAGCGAAGGTCATTCCGGCAACGTATTGCTCGATGGCCTGAACGCGGCACCGGGGGATGCACAAAACGCCCTGCGCGCGGAGCTGCTGGTGACGTTCCGGCATTTGCTGTGGGTGAGCGCGGCGGTGTCGTTGCTCGGGTTGGCGGCGGCGATTGCGATGCCGAACAACCTGCTGCGCGGGCGTGAGCACGGCGCGAAATAACCCTTTCACACGATCGTTCCCACGCGAAGCGCGGGAACGATCGGCGCTGGGACTCAAGGGCTGTAGTAACCGACCGCCACGAGGAAATGCCCGACCTTTTTCAGGTAGGCGTGTTTGTCTTCTACCTTGCCGGTCACCGGGTTCTTCCAGCGGTATTCGTACTCGCCCTCATCCTGCTTGCCGATCAGCGCCAGAATCGGCTCGCCCACCGGTTTGCCTTCCGGATCCTTGATCTTGCCGAAGTCGGTATTGATCAGTCGCAGGTTGGTGCCGTGGGCGACGTATCGCTGAGTATTCAGATCGACGACGAAGACATACAGATCGTCCTGCAAATAACCGCCCTTGAGCGAGTTGATCGCCGTCAGCGTGCCCTTCTCGTCTTTGCCCAGATCCGTCGCCGCTTTGTCCAGCAGCGCCTTGGCTTGCTCGGCCGAAGCGCGCGGCAAGTAATAACCCACCGCAAGAATCCGCTGGCCGATGCGCTGGTAGAACACGTGCTTGCGTTCGACCTTGCCATCGGCCCAGTTCTGCCAGCGGTATTCGGCCTGCTGAATACCGTTACCTTCCGGCACGGTCAACGCTTGCTTGAAGGCTTTCTGTAAATCCGGCCCGAGCACTTCGCTGACATCGCGGCCAATCAGGGCCGATGAAGGCCCGCCGCTGGCGAGCATTACCCCTTTGGTATCGACCACGAATACGTAGCGATCCTTGTCGACAAACTCGCCCTGGCGACTGAAGGCGGCGAACGCCTTGTCACCGTTATCGTGGTAATAGGCCAGCGCCTTTTCCAGCAGGGCAATGGCGGCCTGGCTGTCGTCTTTGGCGGTGGTGGCGGCGCTGGCCTGGCCGAGCCCGACCAATAACAGCAAACAGAGACAGGCGAATTTATGCACAAACCCCATGACGCATCCCTCGTTCTTGTTGATGTTTCAAGAGCGTAGACGGCTTGGGCTGATGCATGGATATTCAGACGGTTTCTGAACATGTCGGCGGTGCGGTGGCGAGCATTCTCTCACCGCCGCTGCCAAGGCTCAGGGGCGGGAATTGATCTGCTGCTGCAAGTTCTGGATTTGCGCCTGCAGGGTATTGAGGTTGCGGGTCATCTGGCCGCGAAACGCGTCGAACTCAGCGGTATTGCCGCCACCTTGCGGGGCTGCCGGACGATTGTCCTGCTCGCTTTTGAGCACAACGATTTCCTGCTCGAGACGGTCAATGGCTGCGCTCGGGTTGCCCTGCTTTTTCAGCGCGGCAATGTCAGCGCCAAGGCTTTTGAACTGCGCGTCGAAACCCTTGAGCTGGGCATCGACCTTGCTGGTATCAGCCGGGGTGTTTTTCAGCGCCGCCACTTCCGCCGTCAAGGCTTTGACCTGCGCCTGCAACTGGGTGTTGGCGTTCTGCTGTTCGGTGGTCTGCGCGGTCATTTGCGCCAGACGCTTGTCCAGATCGCTGGCCTGGCCGGCCACGCCCTGTTGTTCTTTGCTCTGATCGAGCAGCTTGCCTTCGAGCTGTTTGATTTGCAGCTTCAACGCTTCGCTGTCACTGGTGACATTGCTTTGGCTGGCCACGACCTTGCCGGAAATATCCTGCAGGCGCCCCGCCGCTTCTTCGCTGATCCGCGCGAAGCTTTCCTGGGTCGCCACCAGTTGCTGCTCCATCAGCGAAATCTGCTGGAAACTCCACCAGGCCAGACCGATGAAAGCGAAGAACAGCGCACCGACCAATGCCCACAAAGGCCCGGTGCTTGCGGCCTTGACCTTGACCACCGGCGGTGTGCGCGAGTGCACGGAGGTGCGCGCGGTGGTCGGAATGTCATCGTCGTCGAAGGTGTCGGCACGCAGGCTCGGGACATCGTCGAAATCGTCGTGGGCATCATTACGCATGGACATTGAGGCAACCTTTGTGAAACGCGGTGATGGCTAAATGCTGCGAAGTATAACCGCCGTAGCCGCAGGGATTGACCCTCAACCTGCAGTGCGGTTCATTGCCGCCCGGCCGAATCGTTTCAACGGATGTCCTGAGCTTTCCACCACGCGCAGAACTCATCCAGCGCCGACCACAGGCTGACTTTCGGATCGTAATCCAGATAATGCCGGGCGCGACTGATGTCGAGGGTGAAATTTTTCTTCATGACTTGCATGCCCAACCGCGACAGCGTTGGCTCGGGCCGGCCCGGCCAGAGCATGCAGGCGCCTTCATTCAGCGCCGCGACGCTGTAGGCCAGACCATACGAACGGTACTGGGTGACCTGCGGCACCTCCATCTTGCGCATCACGTAATTGACCACATCCCACAACGGCACCGGCGCGCCGTTGCTGATGTTGTAGGCCTTGCCCAGCGCGGAACCGGCGGCCAGCAGGCTACTGAGCATGGCTTCATTGAGGTTCTGCACGCTGGTGAAATCGACTTTGTTCAGGCCGTTGCCAATGATTGCCAGCCGGCCCTTGCGTTGCATGTTCAGCAGGCGCGGGAAGATGCTCATGTCGCCGGCACCAGTGACGAAACGCGGGCGCAAGGCGATGGTTTCGAGGCCGAATTCCTGCGCGCCGAAGACCTTTTGCTCGGCCAGGTATTTGGTCGCGGCGTAATGATGCTTGAAGCGTTTGGGCACTTGCTCTTCGGTCAGGCCCACGTGGTCGCGGCCATCGAAGTAGATAGACGGCGACGACAGATGCACCAAACGGCGGACGCGCTGCTTGAGGCAGGCTTCGACGACGTTTTCAGTGACCTGCACGTTGCCCTGATGAAAGTCCTGATATCGGCCCCAGAGTCCAACGGCGCCCGCGCAATGCACCACCGCTTCAACGTCGGAACACAGCTCGCGGACCAAATCAGGATCGGTCAGATCGCCGGGGACGAACTCGGCGCCACGGCGTACCAGATGCTCGACGCTCTCGGCCCGGCGACCGTTGACCCGCACGTCCAGGCCCTGCTCCAGGGCGAAACGCGCAAAGCGCCCGCCGATGAAGCCGCTTGCGCCGGTGACCAAAATTTTCATGCAAAACTCCAATGAAACCAGCTGCGAGCTTCAAGCGTCGAGCTGCAAGTTTAAAACGGTGCGCAGCGCTGAACTTGCCGCTTGCAGCTTGACGCTCATGGCTGTTTCCAAGGCACCAGCCATTGCGCTGAAGCGCGCACCAATTGCTCGGTCAGCAAACCCAGCAACTGACCGCCATTGCGCCAATGATGCCAGTACAACGGCACGTCGATCGGTTTATCTGGCAACAACTCGCGCAACATCCCGCGTTGCAGTTGATCGCGTACTTGCAGTTCCGGCACCAGGCCCCAGCCCAATCCAGCTTCGGTCAGGCGGATAAAACCTTCCGAGGACGGGCATAAATGATGTTCGAATCCGCCGTCTACGCCGAGCGAGGCCAGGTAGCGATGCTGAAGAAAATCATCCGGCCCGAACACCAGCGCCGGCGTGCGCGGCAGCTGCTCGGCGCGCACGCCGTCGGGGAAATGCCGTTCGATGAATGCCGGGCTGGCCAAGGCGCGATAACGCATCGCGCCGAGCAATACGCTGCGTGCCCCCGCGACCGGCCGCTCACTGGCGCAGAGGCAGGCAGCCACTTCACCGGCGCGCATGCGTTTGAGGCCGACGGTCTGGTCTTCCACCACCAGATCCAGCAATAAATGCTGTTCGGCGCAGAAATCACCCACCGCCTCGGCCCACCACGTTGCGAGGCTATCGGCATTGAGCGCAATGCGCAGACGTTCCGGCAGACCTTCTTCGTCCAATGCCGGCACCAGTGTCTGCAGGTCGCGTTCGAGCAAACGCACCTGTTGCACATGGTTGAGCAAGCGTCGGCCAATCTCGGTCGGCGACGGCGGCGTGCCGCGTATCAGCACCGGTTGGCCGACCCGCGCCTCAAGCAGTTTGATCCGCTGCGAAATCGCCGACTGCGACAACCCCAGTATTTGCGCCGCGCGCTCGAAGCCGGCCTGCTCGACCACGGCGGCCAGAGCGGAAAGCAATTTGTAGTCGAACATCAGTTTTCCTAATGAGCGATCAGCACTATTGGTTTTTCTTATACAGGTTTCGCCCGGAGAATAGCCAGCAAGCACTCTTTATCAAGGACCACTGTCATGGCTGGGGAAACTTCACTCTCGACTCTGCTGCGCAGCATGAGCCCGCAACTCAACGCCGGCGAATATGTGTTCTGCACCCTGCGCGACGCTCAGATGCCCGATGGCCTGACGATTGTCGGCAGCTTCCGCGAACAGGAAGGTCTGACGGTGATTCTCGAACGGTCCGACGCCGAACAGGCCGGTTTCAGCTTCGACTACGTCGCCGCGTGGATCACCCTCAACGTGCATTCAGCGCTGGAAGCGGTTGGCCTTACCGCTGCATTCGCCACGGCGCTGGGCAAGGCCGGCATCAGTTGCAACGTAATCGCCGGTTATTACCACGACCACTTGTTCGTCGGCCAAGCCGATGCCGAACGCGCCATGCAAGTGCTGCGCGATCTGGCAGCTAACGCGGAGTAAAGATTATGTGGCAAAGCTATGTGAACGGCCTGTTGGTGGCGTTCGGGCTGATCATGGCGATTGGCACGCAGAACGCGTTTGTATTGGCGCAAAGCCTGCGGCGTGAACACCACCTGCCCGTGGCGGCGCTGTGTGTGATTTGCGATGCGTTGCTGGTCGCCGCTGGCGTGTTCGGCCTGGCGACGATTCTGGCGCAGAACCCGACGCTGCTGGCGATTGCCCGTTGGGGCGGCGCGACGTTTTTGATCTGGTACGGCAGCCAGGCGCTGCGCCGGGCCTGTTCTAAACAGAGCATGAACCAAGGTGAGAACCAGACCGTGCGTTCGCTGCGTGCGGTGATGCTCAGCGCTTTGGCCGTCACGCTGCTCAACCCCCACGTTTATCTGGATACGGTGTTGCTGATCGGTTCACTCGGCGCGCAACAATCGGTGCCGGGGGCTTACGTGGTCGGTGCTGCGAGCGCTTCGCTATTGTGGTTTTTCACCCTCGCGCTAGGCGCGGCATGGCTGGCGCCATGGTTGGCCCGACCGAGTACCTGGCGGATCCTTGATCTGGTGGTGGCGTTGATGATGTTCACGGTTGCCGGGCAGTTGATATTGGCGGGCTGATTTATTCCAAACAGCTCTGGAACCTCTATCCCACACAGTTGTTGCGTGGTTATGGCGCAACCCCGGTGCTATGATCGAAACCCTGCGCCGCAAAGAGTAAAAACTCGCCGGTGCATTTCTGGCCGCCCGTGATCGGCCTTGCGCTCACCGCAACAGACCTGATTAGGAGAATCATCATGGCTTTCGAATTGCCGCCGCTGCCTTACGCACACGATGCCCTGCAGCCGCACATTTCCAAGGAAACCCTGGAATACCACCACGACAAGCACCACAACACCTACGTCGTGAACCTGAACAACCTGGTGCCAGGCACCGAGTTCGAAGGCAAGACCCTGGAAGAAATCGTCAAGACTTCCTCGGGCGGTATCTTCAACAACGCCGCTCAGGTCTGGAACCACACTTTCTACTGGAACTGCCTGGCGCCAAACGCCGGCGGTCAACCAACCGGCGCGCTGGCTGAAGCCATCAACGCTTCGTTCGGTTCGTTCGACAAGTTCAAGGAAGAGTTCAGCAAAACCTCGATCGGCACCTTCGGTTCCGGCTGGGGCTGGCTGGTGAAAAAGGCTGACGGTTCCCTGGCTCTGGCCAGCACCATCGGCGCCGGCAACCCGCTGACCAGCGGCGACACCCCGCTGCTGACCTGCGACGTCTGGGAACACGCTTACTACATCGACTACCGCAACGTTCGTCCTAAGTATGTCGAAGCGTTCTGGAACCTGGTCAACTGGAAGTTCGTTGCTGAGCAGTTCGAAGGCAAAACCTTCACCGCTTAAGCTGCGCGCCAGTCAAAAAACCCGGCTATTGCCGGGTTTTTTTATGGGCGTTCAATGATCGTTCCCACGCTCCTGCGCAGGAATGCAGGCCGTGACGCTCCGCGTCCCTAGCGGCATTCCCAAACAGAGCATGGGAACGATCATGGCGTTATTCCCACAGTAAATGCAGCCGCAGACGGCTTGCCGCCTCGGTACAGACGGCTAACATCAAAACATTGGGAATATTGTCGCGAACCGCTCAAGTTGAGGGCCGAAACAACCGACACAGTACAAATAGGGCTAATACTCCAGACAGCAGCATTTCGGCCAACGCCACGGGTAATTCATCCCGGGCCTGATTGTCCCTTTGACTGCCAACACGGGATTGCCAATACTCATGGCAAACTGACGCTACCCGCTCGGAACAAGGAATAACCCTTTGAAGCTGGAACTCAAGAACAGCTTGTCGGTGAAGTTGCTCCGGGTCGTGCTCCTGTCGGCATTGATCGTCGGCGTGGTCTTGAGCTGCGCGCAGATTGTTTTCGACGCCTACAAAACCCGTCAGGCGGTTGCCGGCGACGCCGAACGCATCCTCGACATGTTCCGCGACCCCTCGACCCAGGCCGTTTACAGCCTCGATCGGGAAATGGGCATGCAGGTGATCGAAGGCCTGTTTCAGGACGATGCCGTGCGTCAGGCCTCCATCGGCCATCCCAACGAAGCCATGCTCGCGCAGAAATCCCGCGACCTGCAGCATTCCAACAGCCGCTGGCTGACTGACCTGATCCTCGGTCAGGAACGCACCTTCACCACGCAACTGGTGGGGCGCGGCCCGTACAGCGAATATTACGGCGACCTGAGTATCACCCTCGACACCGCCACCTATGGCGAAGGGTTTATCGTCAGCTCGGTGATCATTTTCATTTCCGGCGTGTTGCGCGCACTGGCCATGGGTCTGGTGTTGTATCTGGTCTATCACTGGCTGCTGACCAAACCGTTGTCGCGGATTATCGAACACCTCACCGAGATCAACCCCGATCGCCCCAGCGAACACAAGATTCCGCAGCTCAAGGGTCACGAGAAAAACGAGCTGGGCCTCTGGATCAACACCGCCAACCAATTGCTCGAGTCCATTGAGCGCAACACCCACCTGCGCCACGAAGCGGAAAACAGCTTGCTGCGCATGGCCCAGTACGACTTCCTGACAGGCCTGCCGAACCGCCAGCAATTGCAGCAGCAACTGGACAAAATCCTCGTCGATGCCGGCAAGTTGCAACGCCGGGTCGCCGTGCTGTGTGTAGGGCTGGATGACTTCAAAGGTATCAACGAACAATTCAGCTACCAGACCGGCGACCAATTGCTGTTGGCGCTGGCTGATCGTCTGCGCGCCCACAGCGGCCGCTTAGGTGCCCTCGCCCGCTTGGGCGGCGACCAGTTTGCGCTGGTCCAGGCCGATATCGAACAGCCTTACGAAGCAGCGGAGCTGGCGCAAAGCATCCTCGATGATCTGGAAGCGGCGTTTGCCCTCGATCATCAGGAAATCCGCCTGCGAGCGACCATCGGCATCACCCTGTTCCCCGAGGATGGCGACAGCACCGAGAAGCTGTTGCAGAAGGCTGAGCAGACCATGACGTTGGCGAAGACCCGTTCGCGCAACCGCTATCAGTTCTACATCGCCAGCGTCGACAGCGAGATGCGTCGCCGCCGCGAACTGGAAAAAGACCTGCGCGATGCCTTGCTGCGCGATCAGTTCTACCTCGTCTATCAACCGCAGATCAGCTATCGCGATCACCGCGTGGTGGGCGTCGAGGCGCTGATTCGCTGGCAACATCCGGAACACGGTCTGGTGCCGCCGGACCTGTTCATTCCACTGGCCGAACAGAACGGCACGATCATCGCCATCGGCGAATGGGTGCTGGATCAGGCCTGCAAGCAACTGCGCGAATGGCACGATATGGGTTTCGCCGACCTGCGCATGGCGGTGAATCTGTCCACCGTGCAGTTGCACCACGCCGAGCTGCCGCGCGTGGTCAACAACCTGATGCAGATGTACCGCCTGCCGCCGCGCAGCCTGGAACTGGAAGTCACCGAAACCGGCCTGATGGAAGACATCAGCACCGCCGCCCAGCATCTCTTGAGCCTGCGCCGCTCCGGTGCGCTGATCGCCATTGATGACTTCGGCACCGGTTATTCATCGCTGAGCTATCTGAAAAGCCTGCCGCTGGACAAGATCAAGATCGACAAGAGCTTCGTTCAGGATCTGCTGGATGACGACGATGATGCGACCATCGTTCGCGCGATCATTCAACTGGGCAAAAGTCTGGGCATGCAGGTGATTGCCGAGGGCGTGGAAACGGCCGAGCAGGAAAGCTACATCATTTCCGAAGGCTGCCACGAAGGTCAGGGTTACCACTACAGCAAACCGCTGCCGGCGCGCGAGCTGAGCATCTATCTCAAGCAGGCACAACGCAGTAATGCGGCGATCCTTTGATCGTTGCCACTTCAGCGTCGTAAATAAGAAATATTTCCAGCCACAACCCTTTACACATAATGCGAAAGATTTGCATTATGTCGCAGCTTTGCGCACCCCCGCGCCTGTCCAATCAATCAACGAAGCAGGATGTTCGCCATGATTCGTATGCCTCTGGCTACCGCCAGTCTGCTGGCCATCGCTATTTCCCTCGCCGGTTGCGGCGAAGGCAAAGACAAGGCCGCCGCACCGGCCGCACCGACTCCAGCCGCCAGCACCACCGCACCTGCGGCTGCTCCTGCCGCTGCCGGTAAAGTCGATGAAGCCGCCGCCAAGGCTGTGGTTGCGCACTACGCCGACATGGTCTTCGCCGTTTACAGCGATGCCGAATCCACCGCGAAAACCCTGCAAACCGCCGTCGACGCTTTCCTCGCCAAGCCGAACGCCGACACCCTGAAAGCCGCCAAGGCTGCCTGGGTCGCCGCGCGCGTTCCGTACCTGCAGAGTGAAGTATTCCGCTTCGGCAACACTATCATCGACGATTGGGAAGGTCAGGTTAACGCCTGGCCACTGGACGAGGGTCTGATCGACTACGTCGACAAATCCTACGAGCACGCACTGGGTAACCCGGGCGCGACCGCCAACATCATCGCCAACACCGAAGTTCAGGTCGGCGAAGACAAGGTCGACGTCAAAGACATCACCCCGGAAAAACTCGCCAGCCTCAACGAGCTGGGCGGTTCTGAAGCCAACGTCGCCACGGGCTACCACGCCATCGAATTCCTGCTGTGGGGCCAGGACCTCAACGGCACCGGCCCAGGCGCTGGCAACCGTCCTGCTTCCGATTACCTCGAAGGCGCCGGCGCCACTGGCGGTCACAACGATCGTCGTCGTGCCTACCTGAAATCCGTGACCCAACTGCTGGTCAGCGACCTGGAAGAAATGGTCGGTAACTGGAAGCCGAACGTGGCTGACAACTACCGCGCCACTCTGGAAGCCGAGCCGGGCGAAACCGGTCTGCGCAAAATGCTCTTCGGCATGGGCAGCCTGTCCCTGGGCGAACTGGCGGGCGAGCGCATGAAGGTTTCCCTGGAAGCCAACTCCCCAGAAGACGAGCAGGACTGCTTCAGCGACAACACGCATTACTCGCACTTCTACGATGCCAAAGGCATTCGTAACGTTTACCTGGGCGAGTACACCCGTGTTGACGGCACCAAGATGACCGGCGCCAGCCTGTCGTCGCTGGTGGCCAAGGCTGACCCGGCTGCCGACACCGCATTGAAAGCCGATCTGGCGGCCACCGAAGCCAAGATCCAGGTCATGGTCGATCACGCCAACAAGGGTGAGCACTACGACCAGTTGATCGCGGCGGGCAACACCGCTGGCAACCAGATCGTTCGCGACGCGATCGCATCGCTGGTCAAGCAGACCGGTTCGATCGAAGCCGCTGCTGGCAAACTGGGCATCAGCGACCTGAACCCGGACAACGCTGATCACGAGTTCTGATCACAGCGTCTGCGTCAAAAAAAGGCGACCTTCGGGTCGCCTTTTTCATCCCTGCCAAACACAAACCCCTGCTTGAAGGTGTACCCAATCAATCCCTGTGGGAGCGAGCCTGCTCGCGAAGGCTGTATCGGCCACCACATTCTCAGCGCGTCAGACGCCGCTTTCGCGAGCAGGCTCGCTCCCACAGGGTTTGCATGGGCTTGAAGGTTTGCGCCATATAAAGCAAACGATAATTCCTCTTATTCAAACCCCCTCGCCCTGTTAGACTTTGCGCCTTTGTTTTCGCCCGTCCGCAGGATGTCTGATGCCCTCGCTGCCTCTTCGCTTGTCCGCACTGTTTCTGGCCTTGGGCCTGAGTGCCTGCGATGACGCCCCGCGTTTCACCAAGGCCGAGCCCGGTGAAGCACGCTCGGGCGGAGCGGCGACCGTGCGCAAGACCGATCAGAATGCATTCTCGCTGCCCTCGGCGAATCTGCCGCCATCGCGGCGGGTGGATTTCAGCGTCGGTAACAGCTTCTTTCGCAGCCCGTGGGTGATCGCACCATCGACCACCACTGCGCGCGACGGTCTCGGGCCTTTGTTCAACACCAACGCCTGCCAGAACTGCCACATCAAGGACGGTCGCGGTCATCCGCCGACGCCGGATGCGGCCAACGCGGTGTCGATGCTGGTTCGATTGTCGATTCCCGATGCGCCGGAATATGCCCGGCTCATCGAGCAGGTCGGTGTGGTGCCGGAGCCGGTCTACGGCGGCCAGTTCCAGGACATGGCTGTGCCCGGCGTCGCCCCGGAAGGCAAAGTGCGCGTCGAGTACACGCCAGTGCCCGTGCGGTTCAAGGACGGCACAGAAGTCGAATTGCGCAAACCGGTGTTGCACATCACGCAGCTCGGCTACGGCCCGATGCACCCGGACACACGTTTTTCCGCCAGGGTTGCGCCGCCAATGATCGGCCTCGGTCTGCTCGAAGCCATCCCCGACGATGCGATCCTCGCCAACGCTGCTGCACAGACCAAAGACAACAAAGGCATCAATGGCCGCCCCAATCAGGTCTGGGATGACGAACTGCAAAAAACCGTCATGGGCCGATTTGGCTGGAAAGCCGGGCAACCGAACCTCAATCAACAGAATGTTCACGCGTTTTCAGGTGATATGGGCCTCACGACCAGCCTGAGACCTTTCGATGACTGCACCGATGCGCAAACCGCCTGCAAACAGGCGCCGAACGGCAACGGCCCGGATGGCGAGCCGGAAGTCAGCGACAACATCCTGCGTCTGGTGCTGTTCTACAGCCGCAACCTCGCCGTGCCTGCGCGCCGTGGCGTTAACGATGCCGACGTCATCGCCGGCAAGAACCTGTTTTTTCAGGCCGGTTGCGATTCGTGCCACACGCCGACATACACCACCGCCGCCAACGCGGCCGAACCTGAACTGGCCAATCAAGTGATTCGCCCTTACAGCGATCTGCTGCTGCATGACATGGGCGACGGTCTCGCCGACAACCGCACGGAATTCCAGGCCTCCGGCCGCGACTGGCGCACACCGCCGTTGTGGGGGATTGGCCTGACGCAAGCGGTCAGCGGTCACACACAGTTTTTGCATGACGGTCGCGCGCGCAATCTGCTCGAAGCGGTGCTCTGGCACGGCGGCGAAGCGAAAGCGGCGCAGCAACAGGTTTTGTCTTTCAATGCCGAGCAGCGTGCCGCGCTGCTGGCGTTTTTGAACTCACTATAAACACTGATAAAGAATCGGGAGCCCGACATGTTCCGTCCCAAGCTACTGTTCACCAGCCTTGCCGCGCTCGCCCTCGGCGCCTGCTCGCCGCAGGATCCGCAAGCGGTCACCTCGGCGGCCATCGCCAAGTCGGTGATTCTGCCGACCTACACGCGTTGGGTCGAAGCCGACAAGCAACTGGCGGTCAGCGCCCTCGCCTACTGCCAGGGCAAAGAAACCCTGGAAACCGCCCGCGCCGACTTCCTTCACGCGCAGAAAGCCTGGGCTGAGTTGCAACCGCTGCTGATCGGGCCGCTGGCCGAGGGCAACCGTTCGTGGCAGGTGCAGTTCTGGCCGGACAAGAAAAATCTTGTCGGCCGTCAGGTCGAGCAACTGGTCGTCGCGCAGCCGCAGATCGATGCCGCGGCACTAGCCAAATCGAGCGTGGTCGTTCAGGGTCTGTCGGCCTACGAATACATCCTGTTCGACGCCAAGCCTGACGTGGCCAACGCCGATCAGAAAGCCAAGTACTGCCCGCTGCTGATCGCCATCGGCGAGCGTCAGAAGCAACTGGCCGAAGAGATTCTGCAGAGCTGGAACAACACTGACGGCATGCTCGCGCAGATGACCAAATTCCCCAACCAGCGTTACGCTGACTCCCACGAAGCGATCGCCGATCTGCTGCGGGTGCAGGTCACCGCGCTGGACACCCTGAAGAAAAAGCTCGGCACGCCAATGGGCCGCCAGAGCAAGGGCGTGCCACAGCCGTTCCAGGCCGATGCATGGCGTAGCCAGTCATCCCTGACCGCGCTGGAAGCCAGCCTCGCCGCCGCCAAAAGCGTGTGGGAAGGCGTCGACAACAAAGGCCTGCGCAGCCTGCTGCCAAGCGATCAGAAGCCACTGGCCGACAAGATCGATGCCGCTTACGCTGCCTCGCTGAAACTGTTCGACAGCACCCAGCGTTCGCTCGGCGAAATGCTCGAAGACGACGCCGGTCGTCAGCAACTCAACGATATCTACGACAGCCTCAACGTCGTCCATCGCCTGCACGAAGGCGAACTGGCCAAGGCGCTGGGCATCCAACTGGGCTTCAACGCCAACGACGGTGACTGATGAGGGCAAGTGCCATGCTGCGACGCCAGGCTCTGACTTTAGCTAGTACGCTGCTGGGAGCAGTGACACTGGGCGGCTGGACGCTGTTCAAACGCAAGGATCAGAGCCCGCTGTTGCTGTCGGCGCGCGACGATACCGACGGCAAGCACTACGCCGTCGGTTATCGGCTCGACGGCACGCGGGTGTTCGCCACTGAAGTCGGCCAGCGTTGCCACGACATCATCAACCACCCGACGCAGCCGATTGCGCTGTTCGTCGCACGTCGCCCGGGCACCGAAAGTTACCTGATCGACCTGCGCGACGGCACGTTGTTGCAGACCGTGACCTCGCAGCCGAACCGGCATTTCTACGGGCATGCCGTGGTGCACAAGGACGGCGAGTACCTGTACGCCACCGAGAACGACACGACCGACCCCGGTCGTGGTTTGCTTGGCGTGTACAAGTTCGTAGGCGAGCGACTGGTGCACAGCGGCGAGATTTCCACCCACGGCCTCGGCCCGCATCAAGTGTCATGGATGCCTGACGGCGAGACGCTGGTGGTGGCCAACGGCGGGATTCGTACCGAGGCGGAAAGCCGCGTCGACATGAACCTCAACGCCATGGAACCGAGCCTGGTGCTGATGCAGCGCGACGGCACGCTGCTGAGCAAGGAAACCCTGGCCCAGCAGATGAACAGCGTGCGGCACTTGGGCATCGCCAGCGACGGCACCATCGTCGCCGGTCAGCAGTTCATGGGCGCGTCTCATGAACGCTCGGAGTTGCTGGCGATCAAGCGTCCGGGCCAGCCCTTCGTGGCGTTCCCGGTGCCGGAGCATCAATTGCAGTCGATGGGGCATTACACCGCCAGCGTCGCGGTGCACAGCGAACTGCGTCTGGTCGCGCTGACGGCGCCGCGTGGCAACCGCTTCTTTATCTGGGACCTGGACAGCGGCGAAGTGCGCCTCGATGCGCCTCTGCCCGATTGCGCTGGCGTCGGTGCGGTGCAGGACGGCTTTGTCGTGACGTCCGGACAAGGGCGCTGCCGCTACTACGATTGCCGTCAGGATGAACTGCTGGCCAAACCGCTGGAATTGCCGGCGGGGCTCTGGGACAACCATCTGCATTTGATGGCATAACCGGCCCGTTTCAGCGACAGATACGCCATCAAGGGTGAGCGGGATTTCATCCCCCTCACCCTTTTCATCACCTGTAATAACTGCCAGTTGGAATACCCCCTGTACTCGGAGTAATGTGCCCGCCTGTCTCACCTGATTTATCCAAGGAACTGGAAATATGCTGCGTCGCCGCATGCTGATCATGTTGGGTGTTGTTTTGCTGATCGTCCTCGTGCTGGGCGGGTACAAAGCCTTTTCGATCTACACGATGATCCAGGGCTTTTCCAAACCGAAACCGCCGATCAGCGTCGCCGTGGCCAGCGCCTCGGAACAACCGTGGCAGATGCGCCTGCCCACCGTCGGCACGCTCAAGGCGCTGCAAGGTGTCGAACTGAGCCTGGAAGTCGCCGGCACTGTCACCGAGCTCAAATTCGAATCCGGACAGAAGGTCAAAGCCGGGCAGCCGTTGCTGCAACTCGACAGCGCCGTCGAAACCGCCCTGCTCGAAACCGCCAAGGCCGATCTGGGTCTGGCGCAACTGGACTTCGGCCGTGGCGCGCAATTGGTCGACAGCCGGGCCATCTCCAAAGGCGAATTCGACCGTCTCTCCGCCGTTCTGCAAAAGAACAAGGCCACGGTCAATCAGCTCAATGCCTCGCTGGCGAAAAAACGCATCCTCGCGCCATTCAGCGGCACCATCGGCATCCGTCAGGTCGACGTCGGCGACTACCTCGCCAGCGGCACCAAAATCGCCACGTTGCAGGACTTGAGCAGCCTCTACGCCGACTTCTACCTGCCCGAACAATCGGTGCCGAAACTGGCCATCGGCCAACCCGTACAGATCTCGGTCTCCGCTTACCCCGGGCAAAACTTCGCCGGCAAGATCAGCGCGATCAACCCGATCGTCGAAAGCACCACACGCAACATCCTGATCCGCGCCACCCTGGCCAACCCCGATGGCAAACTGCTGCCGGGCATGTTTACCAGCCTTGAAGTCCTGCTGCCTGACCCGCAAAAACACATCGTGGTGCCGGAGAGCGCAATCACCTACACCCTCTACGGCAACTCGATCTATGTGGTCGGGCAGAAGAAAGCCGAGGACGGCAACGTCGAAAAGGATGACAAGGGCCAACCAGTACTGATCGCCGAGCGCCGCTTCATCGAAACCGGTGAACGCCGCGATGGCCTGGTGATGATCAACAAGGGCGTGCAGAGCGGCGAACAAGTGGTGACGGCTGGCCAGATCAAACTGGACAACGGTGCCCACATCGCCATCAGCGACGACAAGACCCTCGGCGAGCAGAACAGTCCGCCCCGCGCCGACTGATCAAGGAATCCCCATGGCTTTTACCGATCCGTTCATCCGCCGCCCGGTGCTTGCCACCGTGGTCAGCCTGTTGATTGTGCTTTTGGGTTTTCAGGCCTGGAGCAAGTTGCCGCTGCGCCAATACCCGCAAATGGAAAACGCCCTGATCACGGTAACCACCGCCTACCCCGGGGCCAACGCCGAAACCATTCAGGGCTACATCACCCAACCGATGCAGCAGAGTCTGGCCAGTGCCGAGGGCATCGACTACATGACCTCGGTGAGTCGCCAGAACTTCTCGACGATCTCGATCTACGCACGCATCGGCGCCAACACCGACCGCTTGTTCACCGAACTGCTGGCCAAGGCCAACGAGGTGAAAAACCAGCTGCCCCAGGACGCCGAAGACCCGGTGCTGAGCAAGGAGTCCGCGGACGCCTCGGCGCTGATGTACATCAGTTTCTTCAGCGATGACCTGAGCAATCCGCAGATCACCGATTACCTGTCACGGGTAATCCAGCCAAAACTGGCGACGCTGCCGGGCATGGCCGAAGCGGAGATTCTCGGCAATCAGGTGTTCGCCATGCGCCTGTGGCTCGACCCGGTGAAACTCGCCGGTTTCGGCCTGAGCGCCAGCGACGTGACCAACGCCGTGCGCCAGTACAACTTCCTCTCCGCCGCCGGCGAAGTGAAAGGCGAGTACGTGGTCACCAGCATCAACGCCAATACCGAACTGAAATCCGCCGAGGCTTTTGCGGCGATTCCGCTCAAGGTCAGTGGCGACAGCCGCGTGCTGCTCAGTGACGTCGCGCGGGTGGAAATGGGCGCGGAAAACTACGACTCGATCAGCTCGTTCGGCGGCACGCCTTCGGTATACATCGGCATCAAAGCCACACCGGGGGCGAACCCGCTGGATGTGATCAAAGAAGTGCGCAAGATCATGCCGGAGCTGGAGGCGCAGCTGCCGCCGAACCTCAAAAGCGAAATTGCCTACGACGCCACGTTGTTCATCCAGGCCTCGATCGATGAAGTGGTGAAGACCCTGTTCGAAGCAGTCCTGATCGTTATCGTCGTGGTGTTCCTGTTCCTCGGTGCGCTGCGCTCGGTAGTGATCCCGGTGGTGACTATTCCGCTGTCGATGATCGGCGTGATGTTCTTCATGCAGATAATGGGGTACTCGATCAACCTGCTGACGTTGCTGGCGATGGTGTTGGCCATCGGCCTGGTGGTGGACGATGCGATTGTCGTGGTGGAGAACATTCACCGGCACATCGAGGAAGGCAAAACCCCGTTTGATGCCGCCCTTGAAGGCGCCCGGGAAATCGCCATGCCGGTGGTGTCGATGACCATCACCCTGGCGGCGGTGTACGCGCCGATCGGTTTCCTCAGCGGGCTGACCGGGGCGCTGTTCAAGGAGTTCGCCCTGACCTTGGCCGGGGCGGTGGTGATTTCCGGGGTCGTCGCGCTGACCCTGTCACCGATGATGTGCGCCTATCTGCTGCGGCACGAACAGAATCCCAGCGGCCTTGCCCATCGCCTCGACCGCATCTTCGACGGCCTCAAGCGCCGCTATCAAAGCACGCTGCACGGCACACTGAATACGCGGCCGGTGGTGCTGGTGTTTGCAGTGATCGTGCTGTGCCTGATTCCGGTGTTCCTCAAGTTCACCAAATCGGAACTGGCGCCGGATGAAGATCAGGGCATCATCTTCATGATGGCCACCGCCCCGCAGCCAACCAACCTCGATTACCTGAGCACCTACACCGACGAGTTCATCAAGATCTTCAAGGAGTTCCCGGAGTACTACTCGTCGTTCCAGATCAACGGCTACAACGGTGTGCAGGCCGGCATCGGCGGCTTCCTGCTTAAACCATGGAACGAACGCAGCCGCACGCAGATGGAAATCCTCCCCGAGGTGCAAGGCAAACTGGGCGCCATAGCGGGTCTGCAGATCTTCGGCTTCAACCTGCCCTCCCTGCCCGGCACGGGTGAAGGCTTACCGTTCGAATTCGTGATCAACACGGCCAACGACTACGAGCTGCTGCTGCAAGTCGCTGACCGGATCAAGAAACGCGCAATGGAGTCGGGCAAGTTCGCCTTCGTCGACCTTGATCTGGCGTTCGACAAACCGGAGGTGGTGGTCGACATCGACCGCGCCAAAGCGGCGCAGATGGGCGTGTCGATGCAAGACCTTGGCGGCACCCTGGCGACACTGCTTGGAGAGGCGGAAATCAACCGTTTCACCATTGAAGGCCGCAGCTACAAGGTCATCGCTCAGGTTGAACGGCCGTATCGCGACAACCCGGACTGGCTGAACAACTACTACGTGAAAAACACCCAGGGCGAATTGCTGCCGTTGTCGACGCTGATCAAGGTCAGCGACCGCGCACGACCGCGACAGCTCAACCAGTTCCAGCAACTCAACGCGGCGAAGATTTCCGGGTTCCCGCTGGTGAGCATGGGCGAAGCCATCGACACCGTGTTGCAGATCGCCCGCGAAGAAGCGCCCGCCGGTTTTGCCTTCGACTACGGCGGCGCTTCCCGGCAGTTCGTGCAGGAAGGCAGTGCCCTGTGGATGACGTTTGCCTTGGCGCTGGCGATCATTTTTCTGGTGCTGGCGGCGCAGTTCGAGAGTTTCCGCGATCCGCTGGTGATTCTGGTGACGGTGCCTTTGTCGATCTGCGGAGCTTTGATTCCGCTGTTCCTCGGCTGGTCGAGCATGAACATCTATACCCAGGTCGGGCTGGTGACGCTGATCGGGCTGATCAGCAAGCACGGGATCCTGATCGTCGAATTCGCCAACCAATTACGCAAGGACAAAGGCCTGACCGCACGGGAGGCGGTCGAGGAAGCCGCGGCCATTCGTTTGCGACCCGTGTTGATGACCACAGCGGCGATGGTGTTCGGCATGGTGCCGTTGATTCTGGCGACGGGTGCGGGGGCGGTCAGCCGCTTTGATATCGGCATGGTGATTGCGACGGGGATGTCGATCGGGACGTTGTTTACGCTGTTTGTGCTGCCGTGCGTTTACACCCTGCTGGCGAAACCCGATCCCAAACCAATCGCATAACCCTGTGGGAGCGTATATCCATATCCATCCGGGCATAAAAAAAGGCCTCGCATCTGCGAGGCCTTTCATTTGGGCTTCAATCGGTTCAACTTTGCGGCCTCATCCCTTGAGAAAGTCCGAACATGAACAGCAACAAATCATGATCGGGTTTGGTCGCCACGGAGGCTTTCGCCACCCGTGGGACTGCGCAGTGGGCGTCGTCTATCGACGCGCCAACGACCTGCATGCGGGGCTGCTCCCAGGCCGCCACCGCCAATGATGCAACTGCCAAGGCTCCAACCAGAAACAAACCTCGTGCAATTTCTAGTTTCATCGCTATAAACCTTTGATAGCGCTGCCAAACGCCGTCTCATAAAAGTAGACGAGTTTTTTCCAGTCGGTGTCGCTGAACGACGAATGGCGGCGCATTTGCTTCATGTCGTGGGAGGCTGCGCGATAGGCGGTCAGACGCTGGCGGCATTTCTCCAGATCGATCAATGCCACTTCAACCTTGGCCGCATCGCGTTCGCCGGTGACCCGCACAAAAACGTGTTTGATGTAGATGCAGCTGTGCTGCCAACGACCCTTGTGCATGCGCACGAGGTTGTCGGCGAGTTCTTTCAACACGCGCTCGTAAACAGCCTCGCCGTAATGCGCACGACCACCGGCCGCTTGCCATTTTTCGAGTTCGTCGAAACCATCCAGTGACTTCGTCACCAGCAGCGCACGCCACTTGTATTGCGGATCGGGCTGAGCGCCACAGAAAACGATTTCCGGCACCCGCACACCGAGTTTGCTGACGCCCTTCAGGGCATCCAGCTCACGCAACACCGTCGGACGACCGAACGGGTGCAGCCAGCTGCGATAGATATGGCCGGTCTGGCGCTTTGCATACAACAATTGGCCGTCACGCCCCATGACGCGTTGCACACCACTTTCGCCACCGCGCCGAACATTGGGCTCTTCTACCCACTCACCGTGCTGGTTCCAGTAATAGTCAAAGCCATCCTGTGAAGCGACGCCCGTTTCTGCTGCAAATTGCACTGCCATCCCACTACCTCTTGCGTAATACGTAAACCCGCCACATGGCATAGAGCGGGATGAAATCCAGTTGTTCCTGAATGCGGAACCCTGCTTCTTCAAATTCTTTTTCTACCGTAACGGCCGGTAACACAAAGCGATTCTGGTAACCCTCCTGTCCACGCTTGGCCTCAGCCTTTTTGCGTTTCCAGGCCTTGAAATTCCCGTCCACCCACAGCGAAATGATCACGCTGTCGCGGGTGACGCGCTCGAATTCACGCAGAATGGCCCGTCGATGCTCGGCTTCACCGACGTGATGGAGCAATCGCATGCAGAAAATGCTATCGACGGCGTTATCAGGCAAGGCAATGTCGAACGCAGAGGTGTGCAAGGGTTGTACCCTTTTCACCACCTCCGCCGGTTGCGCCTGCATCGCTGTCTTGATCATTGATTCGGAGTTGTCCGCGCCAATGATCACCCGGTTCGGTTTTTCTGCCAGCAGGGGCCAGAAACGCCCCGCGCCGCATGGCAGATCCAGTACCAGTCCCGGTTCACCCGCCAGCGTCAGGGCCTTGCGGGCCAACTGTTCGTCACGCCAATGGGACAAACGGCGACCAAGATTGGCCTGATGCTTGTGCAGGTATTTTTCTGCGTGCGTATCGTCGTACTTTTCGGAAAAATCGAGTTTGATCGGGCCGGCCATCACCTGGACTCCTGAATGACTGATGTCCCCACCTTAAGGACGGGGGTGTCAGCGTCAGGTCATCCAGTTGTGAAAATTTCGTTGGGTAAATCAACAAACTATTTCAAGGTTATACAGGATTTAGACAGGTTGGCGGGAGTGGCTGGGTGCCACTACCGTGGGTCAGATACGCCAAGATCTACCTCAAACCGGCAGCCATTGGGCTCCATCGTGCTCAACCTGACGGCCCAGCCCTCGTTTTCGCAAATGCGCTGTACCAGGGAAAGACCGAGCCCAAGGCCTTCGCCGCGATTTTCCTTGCCGCGCACGAACGGCTGGAACATGGCTTCGCGTTTTTCTTCCGGAATACCAACACCCGAGTCCTCGACGACAAACCCTTGAGCCGTCAGCGTCAGGCGAATGAAACCCTGCTCGGTGTAGTGACAGGCATTGCGTAGCAAGTTGCCCATCACTGCGGTCAACAACGTCGCGTTGTAACTGGTCTGCGGCGGGTTGCCCGGCTCGAACTGCAGCTGCAACCCTTTGCTTTCGATCGGTTCGCGCCAGACACAGAGCAAGCTGTCCGCCACTTGGGTGATATTTTGCTGCGGCGACATACCCACGTCTTCACGCTGGGCGCGGGCGAGCATCAGGAAGGTCTGCACCAGTTCGCGCATTTCTTCACTGGCGCGGGCAATGCGCTCGACCTGAGAACGACCGCGCTGATCGATGGCCGGATTCTCCAGCAACAATTCGCAGGAGCTGGCCAGCACCATCAGCGGGGTACGCAACTCGTGACTGACGTCACTGGTGAACAAGCGTTCCCGGGTCAGCGCCTGACGCAAACGCCCCAGCGTGGCATCGAACGCCACGGCCAGCTCGCCGACTTCGTCCTTCGCGTAATCCGGAGCCAGCGGCGGCGCCAGCCCGAGCAACTGGTCGCGATGGCGCACTTGCCGTGCAAGCCGCACCACCGGAGCCATCACTTTGCGCGCCAGCACCCACCCGAGGAAGACCGCCAGCGCCAGGCTGAGTACGAAACCCACCAGCACCACGGCAAACAGTACGCGCTCACGCTCTTCGAAATCGCTTTGATCCTGCAGCAGGACATAACGCCGACCGTCAACGACTTCAACCATCGCGTGATACGAGAGCTGCTCGCGAAAGACTTCATGAAACCCGGAATCGAGGTGGCGCAGATCCTTCGGCAACTCGAAATCGCCCGGCCCGCCGCTGAAGTAGAACAACTGATCCGGCTCAGGGCGGTGACTCCAGTCCGAGACGTTGTCCATCAGCAGCAGACGCTGCAGGTCGCCGCCCAGACCCGCCGAAATCAGTTTTTCTTCGACCAGGTGCACGGTCGCGACGATGCCCATGGCGAAGGCGCCGGCCACCAACGCGCTCATCAGCGCAAAAGCAATGATGATCCGCTGGGAAAGGCTCTGTCTAAACTCCATTACGCATCGGCCAGGCGGTAACCCACGCCGTGCACGGTATGCAGCAGTGGTTTGGCAAAAGGCTTATCGATCACTTGGCGCAACTGGTGCACGTGGCTGCGCAGGCTGTCGCTGTCCGGGCAGTCATCGCCCCACAGCGCCTCTTCGAGAATTTCCCGGCGCAGGACGTGCGGGCTCTTCTGCATCAACACCGCCAGCAACTTGAGGCCGACCGGGTTGAGCTTGAGCAGTTTGCCTTCGCGGGTGACTTCCAGGGTGTCGAGGTCGTAGCTCAGATCGCCGACCTGCAACGCCCGACGACCGCCGCCCTGGGAGCGACGCATCACCGCTTCGACGCGCGCGGCCAGCTCGGACAAGGCGAACGGTTTGATCAGGTAATCGTCGGCACCGGACTTGAAGCCCTGCAAACGGTCGTCGAGTTGATCGCGCGCGGTGAGCATGATCACCGGCGTGTCGCGCCGCGCGTCTTCACGCAGGCGTTTGCACAGGGTGTAGCCGTCGATCCCCGGCAGCATGATGTCGAGCACGATCAGGTCGTAATGCTCGGTGGCCGCCAGATGCAGGCCCGACAGACCGTCCTGGGCACAATCGACGGTATAGCCCTTGAGGCCCAGATAGTCGGCCAGATTGGCCAGGATGTCGCGGTTGTCTTCGACCACTAGGATTCGCATGGGCACCTCTTCCGTACACGGTAACGGCCGTCTTGGCCCGCGCAGCTTAAGGCCAAGTGTGGCTCACGGCTAGGCATGTGTTGGGTTGTTTGAGGAGAAAAACGTTCATTGTGCCCCGCAACGTATTTTTCACTTTCGATTAACAAATCCACGACGCCAGCACGCGCAGACTCCCCGCGGTTGCGCTCCTCAGAACACACTTACCGACCAAGGAATTACCATGGTGTCGACCTCTGCCCGTCCCGTTTCCAGGCCGCTGAATTTCTGGTGGTGCCTGGGAGTACCTGCTGTTGCGGCGCTCATTCTGGTGCTGCTCGAACTCACCGATCTGGACATGGATCTGGCCCGACTGTTTTACGACCCGGTCGCGGGCGACTTTATCGGGCGGCACAGTTACTTTCTCGAAGACATCCTGCATGACCGCGCCAAAGAGGTGGTCATCGCCTTTTCGGTGTTCGCGATCATCGGTTTCATCGGGGCCTTCTTCGTTGAGCGGTTGAAACCGTTCAAGCGTGAGCTGGGTTGCCTGGTGCTGTCGCTCGGATTGGCCACCTCTTTCGTCACGCCGGTCAAAGCCGTGACCGCGGTGCAGTGCCCGTGGAGCCTGGAGCAATTCGGCGGCCATGAGACTTACAGCAAACTGATGGAACATCGCCCGCAGACTGACAAGCCTGGTCGCTGCTGGCCCGGGGGGCATGCGGCCACCGGGTTTACCTTGTTTGCGCTGTTCTTTGTGCTGCGTGATCGCCGTCCGCGTCTGGCCAGACAGGCGTTTATCTTCGCCTTTGCACTGGGCTCGGTGTTTTCGATCAGCCGGATGATGCAGGGCGCGCACTTCTTTTCGCACAACGTGTGGACGGCGATTTTCTGTTGGCTGATTTGCCTGGGGTCGTATTACTGGGTGCTGTATCGCCCGGCGGTTAAGGCTGAGGCCGTGAGCAAGGCACATCCGGTCAGCGCCTGAAACACAAATCCAATTGTGGGAGCGAGCCTGCTCGCGAAGGCGTCGGTTCAGCCAACATAAATGTGAATGACACATCGAAATCGCGAGCAGGCTCGCTCCCACATTGATCCGCGGTGAAGCCAGGATTTGGACAATAAAAAACCCCGCTGACTTTCGTCAGCGGGGTTTTGCGTTACGGGGTAAGGCTGGCTTACATCATGCCGCCCATGCCACCCATGCCGCCCATGTCTGGCATGCCGCCGCCAGCGCCGCCGTCTTTCTTCGGCGCGTCAGCTACCGCTGCTTCGGTGGTCAGGATCAGACCGCCGATCGACGAGGCTGCTTGCAGAGCGGAACGGGTTACCTTGGTTGGGTCCAGGATGCCCATTTCGATCATGTCGCCGTACTCGCCAGTCGCAGCGTTGTAACCGAAGTTACCTTTGCCGTTCTTGACTTCGTTGACCACAACGCTTGGCTCGTCGCCGCTGTTGGCAGCGATCTGACGCAGCGGAGCTTCGATTGCACGGCGCAGAACAGCGATACCTACGTCCTGATCAGCGTTGTCGCCTTTCAGGTCAAGGATGGCTTCCAGAGCACGGATCAGCGCAACGCCACCGCCAGGTACCACGCCTTCTTCAACGGCTGCACGGGTTGCGTGCAGGGCGTCTTCAACGCGGGCTTTCTTCTCTTTCATTTCAACTTCGGAACCAGCGCCAACCTTGATCACTGCAACGCCGCCGGACAGCTTGGCCAGACGCTCTTGCAGTTTTTCACGGTCGTAGTCCGAGGAAGTTTCGGCAACCTGAGCACGGATCTGAGCGATACGCGATTCGATGTCGCCCGCAACGCCAGCACCGTCAACGATGATGGTGTTTTCCTTGGAGATGGTTACGCGCTTGGCGCTGCCCAGGTTTTCCAGGGTGGCTGCTTCCAGGCTCAGACCGATCTCTTCGGAGATAACGGTACCGCCGGTCAGAACAGCGATGTCCTGCAGCATGGCCTTGCGACGGTCGCCGAAGCCTGGAGCCTTGACGGCTGCGACTTTGACGATGCCACGCATGTTGTTCACAACCAGAGTCGCCAGGGCTTCGCCTTCAACGTCTTCGGAAACGATCAGCAGTGGACGGCCGGCTTTGGCAACGGCTTCCAGTACTGGCAGCATTTCGCGGATGTTCGAGATCTTTTTGTCGACCAGCAGCACCAGTGGGTTGTCCAGTTCGGCAACCATGGTTTCCGGCTTGTTGACGAAGTACGGGGACAGGTAGCCACGGTCGAACTGCATGCCTTCTACAACCGACAGTTCGTTTTCCAGGCCAGTGCCTTCTTCAACGGTGATCACGCCTTCTTTACCGACTTTTTCCATGGCTTCGGCAATGATGTCGCCGATGGAGTTGTCGGAGTTGGCGGAGATGGTGCCTACCTGAGCGATTGCCTTGGTGTCAGCGCATGGCTTGGACAGGTTTTTCAGCTCTTTGACGATGGCGATGGTCGCCTTGTCGATGCCGCGCTTCAGGTCCATCGGGTTCATGCCGGCAGCGACGGCTTTCAGGCCTTCGTTGACGATCGACTGAGCCAGAACGGTCGCGGTGGTAGTACCGTCACCTGCGTCATCGTTGGCACGGGAGGCAACGTCTTTGACCAGCTGCGCGCCCATGTTTTCGAAGCGATCTTCAAGTTCGATTTCTTTGGCGACGGAAACGCCGTCCTTGGTGATGGTCGGAGCGCCGAAGCTCTTCTCGAGGATCACGTTACGGCCTTTCGGGCCCAGGGTCGCTTTTACTGCGTCAGCCAGAACGTTGACACCAACGAGCATTTTCTTGCGGGCGGAATCGCCGAATTTAACTTCTTTAGCAGCCATGATCGATATTCCTTAAATACTTTGTAGTAGCGGGAAAATGAACGGGGTATCAGCCTTCGATAACGGCGAGGATTTCGTTCTCGCTCATTACCAACAGGTCTTCGCCGTCGACTTTCACAGTGTTGCTGCCGGAGTAAGGACCGAACACAACCTTGTCGCCTTCCTTCACGGACAGTGCGCGCACTTCGCCGTTTTCCAGAGCTTTGCCCGGGCCTACAGCGAGAATCACACCGTGGTTGGCTTTTTCAGCAGCCGAACCTGGCAGGACGATACCGCCAGCGGTTTTCTTTTCTTCTTCGCTGCGACGGATTACGACGCGGTCATGCAGAGGACGAAGCTTCATTGTCGATCTCTCCTAATTGTGGTTTTCATCGGCCGGTGTATTCCCGGCGGGTTTAACAAATCCGGCCTGCGCCGGTTGCGGTTCGTCGAGCGAGCCGCGGAAGTCTGTCCGACTCAAATGTCGGAAACCTTTCGGTGACCGATACATAAGGGCGCATAAGCTTATTACAAGGGCGAGGCGAAAAATTTTTCACCGATAGGTTGCACAAAAGCAGCCCATAAACGAACACGGCACCCGAAGGTGCCGTGCAGAGAGCGGAATTACTTGGAGTCGCGGTGTTCGAACTCGCCTTCGATCACATCGCCCTCGCGGCCCAGCGGCTGACGCGGTGCAGGACCGCCACGGGGTTGCAGGTCATCGGCGAACGCACGTTGGCGCATGGCCTGTTCTTCGGCGCGCTGGCGCATCTTGTTCGCCAGCAGACGACGGGAGATCGGCAGCAACATCACCAGACCGACCACGTCGCTGATGAAGCCCGGCAGGATCAGCAGACCACCGGCCAAGGCCAGCATCAAACCTTCCAGCATGGTCTGCGCCGGCAGTTCGCCGCGGTTCAGGCTTTCACGGGCACGCAATGCAGTGGCCAGACCGGCGACGCGCAGCACAAACACACCGAACATCGAGCCGACAATGATCAGCAGCAGGGCCGGGAAAAACCCGATAGCCCCTGCCACTTTGACGAATACGAACAGCTCCAGCACCGGAAACAGCAGAAAGAGCAACAGAAAAGGGCGCATCAAAGTTTCCTCAACGCAAGAAATGCCTTGCAGTAAGCCTTAGATGACGTCGCCCTTTCGTGAATTCAAGCGTCGGCCACTGCATTTTTTGGCCAGACCTCGGCGTGAGCCAATGAAACCAGGGCTTCGCGCACTTGTGTCGGCGTATTACAAACTGCCGGAAACGGCAACCAGTACAGCGCCTGACCGATGCGCAGATGCATGCCTTCGGTGTCGATCCCGGCCAGTTGCGCCGCCACGGTTTTCGGCAGGCCGGCGAGATCGACGTAGTGCGCGATGGCTTTGGCGTGATCGCTGTTCATGTGCTCGACCATGCTGATTTCAGCCTTGCCGGCAAACGGGTTGGCCAGGGTCAGTTGATCGACCCAGTGAATCGCGCCGAAACCGCCGATGTAGCGATGCCGCACCGGGATCAGCACCCAGAAGTCGAAATCGTGGGCCTTGTGATAGTTCTGCGAATCGGGGAAATAACGGTAGTAACGCTCGGCGGCCGCTTCAATCGCTGCAGGGTCTTCGAGCTTTTGCGCTTCGGCCAGATAGGTCAGGCGACCAACGGCTTGCACGTCATCGGCTTCACGTTCCCCCACCAGCAGCGAGCATTTCGGGTCTTTTTGCAGGTTGTGGGTGTGCTGGGCGATGCGGCTGATCAGGATCAGCGGGCGGCCCTGCTCGTCCAGGCAATACGGCACCACGGAGCCAAAGGGAAAACCGGGCATCGATTTGGAGTGCGTTGACAACACTCCGCGGTATTCCTTGAGAAGCAATTCTCGGGCATTCTTCGCCACTTCAACGCTCAATTTATGACTCCTTAAATAGAATCCGTCGAAAAAACGGACGGGCGCCGGGAATCAAGTCCCAGTCACACCTTCAGGCAATTCTCATGTGCAAACCCGCCACGGCGGTGCAGATCGAGAGTCGCTCACAACAAAAACAACTCAGACCTGCTATCGGGGCATGCGAATGCAACTCAACGACAAAGTAATCATTATCACTGGCGGTTGCCAGGGTTTGGGCCGCTCGATGGCCGAGTATTTCGCCGGCAAAGGCGCGAAGCTGGCGCTGGTCGACCTCAATCAGGAAAAACTCGACGACGCGGTCGCGGCTTGCAAGGCCAACGGCGTCGAGGCGCGCAGCTATCTGTGCAATGTCGCCAATGAAGAGCAGGTCGAGCACATGGTCGCTCAGGTCGCTGCCGATTTCGGCGCGATTCACGGCCTGATCAACAACGCCGGGATCCTTCGTGATGGCCTGCTGTTGAAGGTCAAGGACGGCGAAATGACCAAGATGAGCCTGGCACAGTGGCAGGCCGTCATCGACGTCAACCTGACCGGCGTGTTCCTTTGCACCCGTGAAGTGGCGGCGAAAATGGTTGAGCTGAAGAACAGCGGCGCGATCATCAATATTTCGTCGATCTCGCGGGCGGGTAACGTTGGCCAGACCAACTATTCCGCGGCCAAGGCTGGCGTTGCTGCGGCGACGGTGACGTGGGCCAAAGAACTGGCGCGTTACGGGATTCGTGTTGCGGGGATTGCACCGGGCTTCATCGAAACCGAAATGACCCTGGGCATGAAACCGGAAGCGCTGGAAAAGATGACCTCGGGGATTCCGCTCAAGCGCATGGGCAAGCCGGAAGAGATCGCCCATTCGGCGGCTTATATCTTCGAGAACGACTATTACACCGGTCGGATTCTGGAGATGGATGGCGGTTTGCGTATTTAACCCACACCGCAAAACCCAATGTGGGAGCGAGCCTGCTCACTCCCACAGGTTTTTTCAGTGTTGCTGATTGATCAATCGTCGCTGATGGTGATGTTCGGCATCGCCGGCGTCGCCGCTTCCTGCAATACGATCCGAGCGCCGACGTGGCGGGCCAGTTCCTGGTAGACCATGGCAATCTGGCTGTCCGGCTCCGCGATCACGGTTGGTTTGCCGCCATCGGCCTGCTCGCGGATCAGCATCGACAATGGCAGCGAGGCGAGTAGTTCAACGCCGTACTGTGTCGCCAGCTTCTCACCACCGCCCTCACCGAACAGATGCTCGGCATGCCCGCAGTTAGAGCAGATGTGCACGGCCATGTTTTCCACCACGCCCAGCACCGGAATGTTGACCTTGCGGAACATTTCCACGCCTTTGCGCGCGTCGAGCAGGGCCAGATCCTGTGGCGTAGTGACGATCACGGCGCCAGCCACCGGGACTTTCTGCGCCAGAGTCAGCTGAATATCGCCGGTGCCTGGCGGCATGTCGATGACCAGATAATCGAGATCGCCCCACGCGGTTTGCGTGACCAGTTGCAGCAACGCGCCAGAGACCATCGGCCCACGCCAGACCATCGGCGTGTTGTCGTCGGTCAGGAAGGCCATCGACATGACTTCGACACCGTGAGCCTTGAGCGGCACGAACCACTTTTGATCCTTGACCTCTGGGCGAGTGCGCTCAGGGATGCCGAACATGATGCCTTGGCTCGGGCCGTAGATATCGGCGTCGAGAATGCCGACCTTGGCGCCTTCGCGGGCCAGCGCCAGCGCCAGGTTGGCGGCGGTGGTCGACTTGCCCACACCGCCCTTGCCGGAAGCCACGGCGACCACGTTCTTGACGTTGGCCAGCCCCGGAATCTGCGCTTGGGCCTTGTGCGCGGCAATCACACTGTTCACTTCAACTTTGGCCGTCACCACGCCGTCGAGGTTTTCGATGGCCATTTGCAGCAATTGCGCCCAGCCGCTCTTGAACAGACCGGCGGCGTAACCGATTTCCAGCTGCACGTTGACGCGGTCACCGAGGATTTCGACGTGCTTGACGCAACCGGCGCTGACCGGGTCCTGGTTCAGATATGGGTCGGTGTATTGGCTGAGGACGGCTTCCACCGCTGCGCGAGTGACGGCGCTCATGGGCAACTCCGATAACAAGACTGGGAAAAGATGGCGGGTATCGTACCCCTTCTAACCTCCAGACGGCATGTCCGGCAACTATTTGCAGGGGTGAAATATCTTGCCCGGCGCTTTATAGTGGCCGACCTCCGTTTCATCAAGTAGCGAAGCCCCACATGTCCGAACCACGCAAGATCCTCGTCACCAGCGCCCTGCCCTACGCCAACGGTTCGATTCACCTTGGCCATATGCTGGAATACATCCAGACCGATATGTGGGTGCGCTTCCAGAAGCATCGCGGCAACCAATGCATTTACGTCTGCGCCGACGACGCCCACGGTTCGGCGATCATGCTGCGCGCGGAAAAGGAAGGCATCACCCCGGAACAACTGATCGCCAACGTGCAGGCTGAACACAGCGCCGACTTTGCCGAGTTCCTGGTTGATTTCGACAACTTCCACTCCACTCACGCTGAAGAAAACCGTGAGCTGTCGAGCCAGATCTACATCAAGCTGCGTGACGCCGGGCACATTGCCCAGCGCTCGATCACCCAGTATTTCGACCCGGAAAAGAAAATGTTCCTGGCCGACCGCTTCATCAAGGGCACCTGCCCGAAGTGCGGCACTGAAGACCAGTACGGCGACAACTGCGAAAAATGCGGTGCGACCTACGCCCCGACTGACCTGAAGGATCCGAAATCTGCGATCTCTGGTGCCACCCCGGTGCTCAAGGATTCCCAGCACTTCTTCTTCAAACTGCCAGATTTCCAGCAAATGCTGCAGACCTGGACCCGCAGCGGCACCCTGCAGGACGCCGTCGCCAACAAGATCGCCGAATGGCTGGACGCCGGCCTGCAACAGTGGGACATCTCCCGCGATGCGCCGTATTTCGGTTTCGAGATCCCGGGCGAGCCAGGCAAGTATTTCTACGTGTGGCTGGACGCACCAATCGGCTACATGGCCAGCTTCAAGAACCTCTGCGATCGCACGCCGGAGCTGGACTTCGATGCGTTCTGGGCCAAGGATTCCACCGCCGAGCTGTATCACTTCATCGGCAAGGACATCGTCAACTTCCACGCGCTGTTCTGGCCAGCGATGCTCGAAGGCGCGGGCTACCGCAAGCCGACCGGCATCAACGTACACGGCTACCTGACCGTCAACGGCCAGAAGATGTCCAAGTCCCGTGGCACTTTTATCAAGGCGCGCACCTATCTGGATCACCTGTCGCCGGAATACCTGCGCTACTACTACGCGGCGAAACTGGGCCGTGGTGTCGATGACCTCGACCTGAACCTTGAAGACTTCGTGCAGAAGGTCAACTCCGACCTGGTCGGCAAAGTGGTCAACATCGCCAGCCGTTGCGCCGGTTTCATTCAGAAGGGCAACGGCGGCCTGCTGGTCGACATCAATGCTGCGCCTGAGCTGACCGAAGCTTTCCTCGCTGCCGCGCCAAGCATCGCTGACGCGTATGAAGCCCGCGACTTCGCCCGTGCCATGCGTGAAACCATGGCCCTGGCCGACCGCGCCAACGCCTGGATCGCCGACAAGGCGCCGTGGTCGTTGAACAAGCAGGAAGGCAAGCAGGATGAAGTCCAGGCGATCTGCGCCACCGCCATCAACCTGTTCCGCCAACTGGTGATCTTCCTCAAACCGGTGCTGCCGCTGCTGGCCGCCGATGCCGAGGCGTTCCTCAACGTCGCCCCGCTGACCTGGAACGACCACACCACCCTGCTGGCCAACCATCAGCTCAACGAATTCAAGCCGCTGATGACCCGCATCGACCCGGTAAAAGTACAAGCCATGAGCGACGCCTCGAAAGAAGACCTGACCGCCAGCCAGACCGACACCGGTGCAGCCGCCCCGGCCGGCAATGGCGAACTGGCCAAGGATCCGCTGTCGCCGGAAATCGACTTCGATGCTTTCGCCGCGATCGACCTGCGCGTCGCGCTGATCGTCAAAGCCGAACACGTGGAGGGCGCCGACAAGCTGCTGCGCCTGACCCTCGACATCGGTGACGAGCAACGCAATGTGTTCTCCGGCATCAAGAGCGCTTATCCGGATCCGTCCAAGCTCGACGGTCGGCTGACCATGATGATCGCCAACCTCAAGCCGCGGAAAATGAAGTTCGGTATCTCCGAAGGCATGGTGATGGCCGCCGGCCCGGGCGGTGAAGAAATCTACCTGCTGAGCCCGGACAGCGGCGCCAAGCCGGGGCAACGCATCAAGTAATCCTCGGCGGTGAATCAATCCCACAGACGTGCCCGGCATGCCTGTGGGATTTTTCATATCTGGCCTGATAATGCCTAACCTTAAGAGACAGCCGCCCGTTTCGCTGGCAGAACCATGACCGAACTTGTGCTTACGCTCATCAGTGCTGCGCTGCTCAACAACTTCGTGTTGCACTGGCCGCTGGGTGTCGATCCGCTGTTGGCGGGGAGTCGCCGGCAGGTGCATGCGCTGGGTTTGGCGACGTTGTGCCTGATGCTGGTTGTGGGTGTGGTCGGTTTCGTAATCTGGCATTGGCTACTGGTGCCGCTGCAACTGCAAGCGCTGCACCTGTTCGTGTTTCTGCCGTTGAGCGTTTTGCTGATCGCGCCACTGTTGAAACTGTTGACGCGCTGGCTGCCGAATCTGCCCTTCGACGGTTTGTGGCCACTGTTACTGGGCAACGCTGGCGTACTTGGCCTGGCGCTGATCAACGCGCAAAACGATCAAGGTCTGCTCCACGCCGCAGCCCTGAGCCTCGGCGCCGGTCTGGGTTTCTGGCTGGTGCTGAGCCTGTTCTGCGACTTGCGTGAACGCACGGCCGACAACGATATTCCCCTGCCCTTTCGCGGCCTGCCGATCGACCTGATCGGTGCCGGACTGATCGCAGTGATTTTTCTCGGATTCAGTGGACTGATCAAAACATGAGTCTGATTCAACGCATCGACGCCCTTTTGCCGCAGACCCAATGCGGCAAGTGCGGCCATCCCGGATGCAAACCGTACGCAGAAGGCATCGCCGACGGCGAGCCGATCAACAAGTGCCCGCCGGGCGGTGAAGAAACCATCGCGGCCCTGGCTGAGTTGTTGAAAGTGCCGGTGCTGGAACTGGACATCAGCCGGGGCGCGGCGCCGCCGCAGGTTGCCTATATCCGCGAAGCCGAATGCATCGGCTGCACCAAATGCATTCAGGCGTGCCCGATCGACGCCATCGTCGGCGCGGCGAAATTGATGCACACCGTCATCATTGATGAGTGCACCGGTTGCGACCTGTGCGTCGCGCCGTGCCCGGTGGATTGCATTGAAATGCACCCGCTGCCGCTCGGCACACTGCCGGTGGTGGGAGGTCTGGCCTTCAACCTGGATGAACAACGCGCCCGCGCCGCGAAACGTGATCACGCACGTCAGCGCTTTGAGCGACGTAATGCCCGTCTGCAGCGGGAAGAACAGCAGAAGCAGGCTGAACGTGAAGCCCGGGCCAAACGCGCAGCTCAAGCTGAGGTGACTGCAACGGACCCGGTGCAGGCAGCGCTGGAGCGTGTGCGTGCACAAAAAACCGCGACCGCTGACGCCGCACTGAAAAAAGCCAAAATCGATGTGGCGATGAGCCGCGCCCAGTTGCAAAAGTCGTTGAAAGCTTTCGGTCATCCGCCGACGTTTGAACAGCAGTCGCAACTGATCGTGCTGCAGCAGCAGTTTGAAGCCGCGGAACACGCTTTGGCGAAACTCGAAAGCAGCGCCCCACCGCCGCCGGTCGTCTCAGCACCGACGAAAGACGCGGATTTGAAACGAGCAAAAATTCAACTGGCCATGCGCCGCGCCGAACTGAAAAAAGCCCAATCCGCCGAAGCCGCCCCGGAGCAGATCGCCACGCTGGAACAGTCTTTGCGCGATGCCGAGCAGGCCTTGCATGACGCCGAAGCGACCAGCGATCAACCTGTGCCTGACTGGGTGCGCGTCGAAAAACGTCCGATCGACAGCCGGCTTCGCCAACTTAAAACCGAATTGGCCTACGTTCGCGCAGACCTGAGCAAACTCGAACGCCGCGCCGACACGCCCAGCGAGATCCTCGATAAGGCACGCGCCCGCCTGCAAGACGCCGAGCGCCAGGTGCAAGACCATGTCGCCCCTTGAGACGCCGGACGATCGCCTGCAACAGGCGATGAAGCTGGTGTTGCTCGCCACGTTGCCGGGGCTGTTGGCGCTGTTCTGGCTGTACGGTTGGGGCATCTTGATCAACCTGGTCCTGGCGATTGCCACGGCGTTGCTGGTCGAAACGATGGTCGCTCATCTACGGCGGCAACCGTTACAGCCCCCGTTACGGGACGGCAGCGCGGTGGTCAGCGCGACATTGCTCGCCGTCGCGTTGCCGCCCTATTGCCCTTGGTGGCTGACGGCGACGGCGGTGGCTTCGGGGCTGTTGTTCGGCAAGCATCTGTACGGCGGCGTCGGTAAAAACCCGTTCAACCCGGCGATGCTCGGATTTGCCATGGCCATGGTGATGTTCCCGCAATCGATGACTCACTGGCCGGCGCACGGTCTCGATTTTGCGACCACTCTTCAGCAAATCTTCAACATTGGCCTAGCCCCGGACGCTTGGGCTCAGGCCACCGCGCTGGACAGCCTGCGCCTCAACAAAAGCCTGACCATGGACGAATTGTTCGCGAGCCATTCCGCGTTTGGCCGTTTCGGCGGCCGCGGTGCCGAATGGGTGAACCTGGCCTTTCTCGCCGGCGGATTATTTTTGCTGCAACGGCGGGTGATCGCCTGGCACGCACCGGTCGGCATGCTCACCAGCCTGTTTGTGATCAGCTTGGTGTGCTGGAACGGTTCGGGGTCGGATTCCCATGGGTCGCCGCTGTTTCACCTGCTCAGCGGCGCGACCATGCTCGGTGCGTTTTTCATCATTACCGAACCGGTTTCCGGCGCCAGAACGGCACTCGCCCGAGTGCTGTTTGGGGTTGGGGTTGGCTTGCTGACTTATCTGATTCGTACGTGGGGCGGTTATCCGGATGGCGTCGCGTTTGCGGTGCTGTTGATGAATCTTTGCGTGCCGGCGCTGGAGCGGTTTGCCTGTGACCGCCAGCCACAGGTGAACCCATGAACCGCACGGCCAGCGCACTGACGTTATTGTTGCTGGCGGTGGTTGGCATCGGCGCTACGTACCTCATGCAACGCAGCAGCGCGCCGCACATTGCTGCCGAAAGGCGCTTGGCCGACAGCCGCAAACTGCTCGACCTGCTAACCGCCGACGCTTACGACAATCAACCGCTGCAACAGCCGCTGAACCTGGCCGACGCCCAGTTGAGCCATAGCAGGCTGCTGGCGGGTTATCGCGCGACCAAAGCCGGGCAAACGGTTGCCGTCTTGCTGCGCAACCAGACCGAAGGTTATGCCGGCGTCATCGAACTGCTGATAGCGATTGATGCCAACGGCAAGTTGCTCGGGGTGAAAACCCTCAAGCAAACCGAAACCCCGGCACTCGGCGGGCCGATTGGCGACTGGCCGAACCACTGGCTTCAGGCATTCACCGGCAAATCGCGCGGTGAACCAAGCGATGCTGGCTGGGCGTTGAAAAAAGATCAGGGGCAATTCGATCAAATGGCCGGGGCGACCATCACCTCGCGCGCAGCCATCAACGCGATCCACGATGCATTGCGCTACTTTGACGAGCATCGATTGGCATTATTGGGGAGCGGAGCATGAATCTGTCCAACTCACTGATGCTGGTGTTATTGCTGGGCACCACGTCTTCTCTGGCGGGCGCGTTGGGGACGGTGTTGATGTTCGTCCTCGTGGTAAGCATTTATGGGTTAGCCATGGCACCGCTGCGCTCGCGCATGACGGGTAGGAGTGTCTTGCTGGCCAGCCTGGTGCTTGCCGCAACGTTCACCAGTTGCGCGGATCTTCTGGCGCGAGGCTGGTTTCTGACGTGGCAGCAGTCGTTCGGACTCTACGTGGGATTGATCGCCTTGCAGTGCGTGGTGCTGGAACACCATGGCTTCTTTCGGCAACCGCAGGCCGTACGTTTGAGGCTCTCTACGTTGTTCGTCGGCTTGATGTTTCTGCTCGCCGTCGCACGTGAAGTCAGCGGCACCGGCAGCCTGGCTCGCGGGCTGACGGAAAACGTAGCCGGCCTGGCCCTGTTCAGCGAAGCGCTGCCTCTGGCCACTCTGGTTCCCGGCGCTTTCATTATCTTGGGGCTGCTGCTCGCGGCCCGACAGGCCTGGACTCGCTCGAACTCTATTTCCAAGGAAACGCATCGCCCATGAACGCCGCAAAACGTCTTGAGATCTTCCGCCGACTGCATGAAGACAATCCCGAGCCGAAGACTGAACTGGCTTACTCCTCGCCCTTCGAACTGCTGATCGCCGTGATCCTTTCGGCGCAGTCGACCGATGTCGGGGTCAACAAGGCCACTGCCAAGCTGTTCCCGGTCGCCAATACGCCAGCCGCCATCCACGCGCTGGGCGTCGAAGGTTTGTCCGAATACATCAAGACCATCGGCCTCTATAACAGCAAAGCCAAAAACGTTATCGAGACCTGTCGCCTGCTCGTCGAACGCCACGGCAGTGAAGTCCCAGAGACCCGCGAAGAACTGGAGGCCTTGCCCGGCGTGGGCCGCAAGACCGCCAACGTCGTGCTGAATACCGCATTTCGCCAGTTGACCATGGCCGTCGACACGCACATTTTCCGGGTCAGCAACCGAACCGGCATTGCGCCTGGCAAAAACGTGGTGGAGGTGGAAAAGAAGCTGATGAAGTTTGTACCCAAGGAGTTTTTGCTCGACTCCCACCATTGGCTGATCTTGCACGGCCGCTATGTCTGCCTGGCCCGCAAGCCCCGGTGTGGCAGTTGCCGCATAGAAGACCTCTGCGAGTACAAAGACAAAACATCGGACGATTGACTGGCTATTACATTTACTGATTCGTCGATTGAAAAAATCTTTTTTACCCGCTGCAGGAATGTCGATATAAGGGGCGCCAAAGGCATTCTTAGCCGGGAGTCAGCTTATGAGTAGCGACAAAGAGCAACTGGACGTAGATGACGATATCCCTGTGGACTCTGATGATGCCGAACCTGTGGTCGAAGTCGCCAAGACCAATCTGAGCAAGCGCCGCACCATCGACAATCTGCTGGAGGAGCGCCGACTGCAGAGGCAATTGTCCGAGTACGATTACGATCTATGACACCTGAAGCCTCCAGCAACGGAGGCTTTGTTCTTTCTATCGGTAGCTGAATTCGATCGGCCCATGATCCGGTCAACTAGTGAAATGCTCAGACCAGCCCATTACGTTGCGCCAGTTCAATCAGATCAACCAGCGAACGGGCATTCAATTTCAACAGCAGTCTGGTTTTGTAGGTGCTTACGGTCTTGTTACTCAAAAACATCCCGTCGGCGATTTCCTTGTTGGTCTTGCCCCGCGCCAACTGCTGCAACACCATCATTTCGCGCCCGGACAGGCGATCGACCATATCGGCTTCGCTGGCGTTACCGAGAGTGGTTCGTACGGTATGCAACGCTTGATTCGGAAAATAACTGTAGCCTGACAGAACAGCCTTGATAGCGCTGAGCAATTCGGTCAGGTCTTGTTGTTTACAAACATACCCGGCGGCCCCCGACTGCATACAACGCATGGAAAAATGTCCAGGCGCCTGAGACGTCAACACCAGAACTTTCATTGGCATCGCGACTGAACTCAGCCGAGCGATAACTTCCAGACCATCAAGTTTGGGTATTCCAATATCGAGAATGACGATATCTGGCATTTGTTCGCGAGCCAGTTGTAATGCATCCACGCCATTGTCTGTTTCTGCAATGACTTCGTAGCCATGACGTTCCATCAGCATGCGCACCGCAAGCCGAATGACGGGGTGGTCATCCACGATCAGCACTTTATTCATGGGCAGGTCCAATTTCGCTGTTCGATTTTTAGAGCCCGCACAATAGCGTAGTCAAATCACTCGTGGGACAGACGAGTTCCCTTACACTTGCAGCGAAAGACCCCTCCTACAACCATTGAAGATTATTCCTACAAAAAACCCATTTTCAGCCTTCAACAAGATTGCAAATGCAATAACGCCCTCTCCCCCTGCGAAGTCGTTACTCTTAAAAACCCTAAAAACCTGAAACAAGATACGTCTATTCAATCCGTATTTTTTAATATAAATATCGAACTACAACCACAGACAAACGACTTTCAGGAAAACAAACATGCACTACATAAAAAACAAGATAAGTAACCCAATGACTGTTATTGCCACATTCGCTCTCATCTCGGAAACATCCGCCGCTGTATCTCTACCTTTTCTTGAGAATGACGAACGCAGAATCTATATCTGGTTCTTGATCAGCTTTCCTTTTTATCTATTGTTTCTGTTTTTCCTGACGCTCAACTTCAACTATCGCTCCCTTTATGCACCTTCTGACTTTGCCAAGGATGACAACTTCTTAAAAGCTTTTGATGACATATCGACTAATGACAGCAAAACCAAAGCCAACTCAGCTGCTGACGATACACCGCAAGCGGATTCGCCTGAACTGCACGCCAAAACCAAAATCGACTCGCCTCACCCGGGTAAAGCGCCCGACCCACCCGAAGACGATGTTTCACAATCGCGTCCGTGGGTCGAGCACTCGATTCAATTGCCGAAAATCATGGGCATGGTGCGCGTCATTGATGTACGTCAAATGAGTACGCAGTCACAGTTCGATCAATTGCTGATGGATCTGCCACGACTCGCCAAACAACCCTGCAAGTTCATGGTGTTTCTCACCCATTGTCCAACCGACGATTTACTGCAACAGATTGCGATGCGTCATATCAAGCACACGAAAAAAGGCGTGGGGGCAACGCGCTGTATCGCTTACAACGTCAGCCTGCAGGCCACTACGATTTTGAAATGGGATTGAGAGGTGGGCTACTTCTGGAACAGAACGTTCGCCCTGACAGCAAGATGGATACACGAACAGGAAGAAGCTGACAGGTCAACGTCAGATGAGAAAGGAAAGATAAACAATGGCGGCCTTGCCATTACGACAAGGCCGCCATTTTTTTGCGTGTCTGGAGGACTCAGAACAGCTTGCGACCCTTGTTGGCAGCAATACGCATGCGCAGCGCGTTGAGCTTGATGAAGCCCGCCGCGTCGGCCTGGTTGTAAGCACCGCCGTCTTCTTCGAAGGTCGCGATGTTGGCATCGAACAGCGAATCGTCGGACTTGCGACCGGTAACGATCACGTTGCCTTTGTACAGTTTCAGGCGCACAACGCCGTTCACGTTGACCTGCGAGGCGTCGATCATCTGTTGCAGCATCAGACGCTCTGGGCTCCACCAGTAACCGGTGTAGATCAGGCTGGCGTATTTCGGCATCAGCTCGTCTTTGAGGTGAGCGACTTCGCGGTCCAGGGTGATCGATTCGATGGCGCGGTGAGCGCGCAGCATGATCGTGCCGCCCGGGGTTTCGTAGCAGCCACGGGACTTCATGCCGACGTAACGGTTTTCGACGATGTCGAGACGGCCGATACCGTGAGCACCACCGATCTTGTTCAGCGTCGCCAGCACGGTGGCCGGGGTCATTTCCACGCCGTCCAGTGCAACGATGTCGCCGTTACGGTAGGTCAGTTCCAGGTACTGCGGTTTGTCAGGAGCGTTCTCCGGGGAGACGGTCCATTTCCACATGTCTTCTTCGTGCTCGGTCCAGGTGTCTTCCAGCACGCCGCCTTCATAGGAGATGTGCAGCAGATTGGCGTCCATCGAGTACGGGGACTTCTTCTTGCCGTGACGCTCGATCGGGATCGCGTGCTTCTCGGCGTAGTCCATCAGTTTTTCGCGGGACAACAGGTCCCACTCACGCCAAGGCGCGATCACTTTTACGCCAGGCTTGAGCGCGTAGGCACCCAGTTCGAAACGCACCTGGTCGTTGCCCTTGCCGGTGGCGCCGTGGGAAATGGCATCAGCGCCGGTTTCGTTGGCGATTTCGATCAGGCGCTTGGCGATCAGCGGACGTGCGATGGAAGTACCCAGCAGGTACTCGCCCTCGTAAACGGTGTTGGCGCGGAACATCGGGTACACGAAATCACGCACGAATTCTTCGCGCAGATCGTCGATGTAGATTTCTTTGACGCCCATGGCCTGAGCCTTGGCGCGGGCCGGCTCGACCTCTTCGCCTTGACCGAGATCCGCGGTGAAGGTCACCACTTCACAGTTATAAGTATCCTGCAGCCACTTGAGGATCACCGAAGTGTCCAGGCCGCCGGAATACGCCAGAACGACCTTGTTTACGTCCGCCATGCCATCACTCCACGGGGTTCTACGGAAAGCCGAGGAGTCTACCGCCCAAACGCGATAATTTACAGAGGCGCGACAGCTTAAGACGACAAAGCGACAGAATCTGTCGAGAGCGCGACGATGACCGGCGGGTCAGGAAGTCGCTGCGGTACTGGCTGGCGTGCTCGCTTGCGGCGCTGGAGTGGTAATCGGTGCAACCCGCGCCAGTTTGACATTGACCCGACGGTTCTTCGCCCGATTGGCCGCATTGGTGTTTGGCACAATCGGGTATTGCTCGCCATGGAAGCGCACGGTGATCTGCGATTCCTGAACGCCATTGGCCTTGAAGAAGTCGACCACCGCCAGCGCCCGGCGGCGGGACAGTTCGCGGTTGGTCAGGCGATTGCCACTGTTGTCCGAGTGTCCGTCGAGTTCGATGTGATTGACCGTCGGATCAGCCTTCATGTACTCGAGCATCACTTGCAACCTGGCTTTGGCAGCGGGATCCAGATCAACACCTTCGCCGGGGAAGCCGATCTGCGATTGCTTGATCTGGTCGAAATTCTGCGGCAGCAATTTCGCCACACAGGTCTGATAGTCGTTAAACGCCTTGCTGAATTTCACCGGCAATAAACGCACTTCCGACACGCGGCCATCGCCTGAAGCACGGCGCACGACCGGGCTGCGGCCGTCGAGCAGACCGCTGATCAGCCCGCCAGCCTGGGACTGCGAACTGCTGAACAAGACGCTGCCGCTGCCGAGCCTGACACTGCCCAGATTGATGTCGCCGCGCCCCGGTTGCCACGGCGCTGCCGCGGCCAGCAGCGTTGCCGAACCACCGCCAAGCATGGCGTTGTAGGCATTCAGACGAAATATCGCCTGCTCACCGGCCTTGCGCACGAACTCGCCCGAGCCGAAATCGGTGATCGGCTGGCTTAGACGACATTCGAACTTGTCGCCGGCGACCGTCCACTCAATGTTCTCCAGACGGGTCTGGTACGTGAGCGCCATCGCGGGGAGGCTGGCAAACACACTGAGCAAGGCTAAATAACGCTGGCGCACGGGAGGCTCCATTGGCTTCTGAAACACAAAGACCGATTCACACTATGTTTACGGCATACCTACGTGATATCGGAAGGTTCCCGCAAAACTTGATAGCGAGTGCCTGCAAGAGTCTTTTCCGGTAGCATTCGCCTCAGTTTGACCCGCCTGGAATCCCCTCATGTCCGACCGCCTGACCCTGCTGCGTCCCGACGACTGGCACATTCATCTTCGCGATGGTGCCGTGTTGACCAATACCGTTGCCGATGTTGCGCGCACTTTTGGCCGCGCGATCATCATGCCCAACCTGGTACCTCCGGTGCGCAACGCCGCTGAAGCCGACGGCTATCGCCAGCGGATTCTCGCTGCCCGCCCGGCTGGCAGTCGCTTTGAGCCGCTGATGGTGCTGTACCTCACCGACCGCACCCAGCCCGAAGAAATTCGTCAGGCCAAGGCCAGCGGTTTCGTGTACGCCGCCAAGCTGTACCCGGCCGGCGCCACCACCAACTCCGATTCCGGGGTGACCAGCATCGACAAGATTCTGCCGGCGATCGAAGCCATGGCCGAAGTCGGCATGCCGCTGCTGATCCACGGTGAAGTCACCCGTGGCGACGTCGATGTGTTCGACCGCGAAAAGATTTTCATCGATGAGCACATGCGCCGTGTGGTCGAGCGTTTCCCGACGCTGAAAGTGGTGTTCGAACACATCACCACCGGCGACGCCGTGCAGTTCGTCAACGAGGCTTCGGCCAACGTTGGCGCGACCATCACCGCGCATCACCTGCTCTACAACCGCAACCACATGCTGGTGGGCGGGATCCGGCCGCACTTCTACTGCCTGCCGATCCTCAAGCGTAATACGCACCAGGAAGCCCTGCTCGACGCCGCCACCAGCGGCAGCGCGAAGTTCTTCCTCGGCACCGACTCGGCGCCGCACGCCCAGCATGCCAAGGAAGCCGCTTGCGGTTGTGCCGGCTGCTACACCGCGTACGCCGCCATCGAGATGTATGCCGAAGCCTTCGAACAGCGTAATGCGCTGGACAAGCTCGAAGCCTTCGCCAGCCTCAACGGCCCGCGTTTCTACGGCCTGCCGGCAAACACCGATCGCATCACCCTGGTTCGTGAAGAATGGACTGCCCCAACCAGCCTGCCGTTTGGCGAGCTGACCGTTATCCCGCTGCGCGCCGGTGAAAAACTGCGCTGGCGCCTGCTGGAGGAACACGCGTGAGTGAAGACCATTTCGACGACGAACTGGACGGTCAAAGTGGTGGTGGCGGTTCCCGTCACCCGATGGCAGCACGCTTTCGCGGCTACCTGCCGGTTGTCGTTGACGTAGAAACCGGCGGCTTCAACTCGGCCACCGATGCGTTGCTGGAGATTGCCGCGACCACAATCGCCATGGACGAAAAGGGTTTTGTTTACCCCGATCACACCTACTTCTTCCGCGTCGAGCCGTTCGAAGGCGCCAACATCGAAGCAGCAGCGCTGGAGTTCACCGGAATCAAGCTCGATCACCCGCTGCGCATGGCGGTCAGCGAAGAAACCGCGCTGACCGACATCTTCCGTGGCATTCGCAAAGCGCTGAAGGCCAACGGCTGCAAGCGCGCGATCCTGGTCGGCCACAACAGCAGCTTCGACCTTGGCTTCCTGAACGCTGCGGTCGCGCGTCTGGACATGAAGCGCAACCCGTTCCACCCGTTCTCCAGTTTCGACACCGCGACGCTGGCCGGTCTGGCGTACGGTCAAACCGTACTGGCAAAAGCCTGCCAGGCAGCTGACATCGATTTCGACGGCCGTGAGGCGCACTCCGCGCGTTACGACACCGAGAAAACCGCTGAGCTGTTCTGTGGCATCGTCAACCGCTGGAAACAGATGGGCGGCTGGGAAGACTTCGACGACTGATCTTCGTTGAATAAATACCGCGCATAAAAAAACCGGCCACATGGGCCGGTTTTTTTGTACCTCGACGTTGCGCCTTACAGGGCAGCAGCGTTCTCGGTCAGGTAAGCCGCAACGCCTTCTGGCGAAGCGTTCATGCCTTTGTCGCCTTTCTTCCAGTTGGCAGGGCAGACTTCGCCGTGCTCTTCGTGGAATTGCAGAGCGTCGACCAGACGGATCAGCTCTTCCATATTACGGCCCAGCGGCAGGTCGTTGATGATCTGCGAGCGGACAACGCCTTTGTCGTCGATCAGGAACGCGCCACGGAAAGCCACGCCGCCTTCGGATTCAACGTCGTAAGCCTTGGCGATGTCGTGCTTCATGTCGGCAGCCATGGTGTATTTCACCTGACCGATGCCGCCATTGTTCACCGGGGTGTTGCGCCATGCGTTGTGAGTGAAGTGCGAGTCGATCGACACAGCGATCACTTCAACGTTGCGTGCCTTGAAGTCAGCCATGCGGTTGTCCAGAGCGATCAGCTCGGACGGGCAGACGAAGGTGAAGTCCAGTGGGTAGAAGAACACCAGGCCGTATTTGCCTTTGATGGCCGAGGACAGGGTGAAGCTGTCAACGATCTCGCCATTGCCGAGTACGGCCGGGACGGTGAAGTCAGGGGCTTGTTTGCCTACGAGTACGCTCATTGATATCTCCTGGTGTAAAAACTTGAAGTTCAGGGTCCGCGCCAGCCTGCCACCCTCAGGCGACAGCCCTGTGACACGAACCCCCTTCGCAAGGGCCGACCATCATACACTGCGAATTTGGCCTGTCCTTAACGGTTTTTTAAAGCAGGCGCAGAACGGCGCTGCATTTACGGGGCCAGGCAAATCGCCAGCAAATACCGTTCGTCAGTCATGGCTGTTAATCAGCTGAAGCCTTCCGAAAGCACTTTGACAATCATTCTCGTTAACATTAAGATCCATCGCAATTGAGTCACAACCAGCGACGGTTCTCACTTATGTATGTTTGTCTCTGCACTGGCGTCACCGACGGACAGATCCGCGAAGCGATCTATGAAGGTTGCTGCAGCTATAAAGAAGTCCGCCAGGCCACCGGCGTCGCCAGCCAATGCGGCAAATGTGCCTGTCTTGCCAAGGAAGTGGTCCGCGAAACCCTGACCAAACTGCAAACCGCTCAGGCCGCGATCCCCTATCCGGTAGAATTTACTGCTGCGTAATAACACCCCATTTCGAAGAACCGGACTTATGTCCGGTTTTTTTATGCCTGTAAATCAATTGCTTAGGCTCAAGACGCGGAACACAAACATTCTTATTCCGATTAATTTTCATATATTATTCAATAACTTAGGTTTGACACTTACAAGTACGAAGCTCAAACTCTGCCGTATATACAGCGCATACAGGGCAGGACTCCGATCATGAAAGGCGACATTACAGTCATCCAGCATCTCAACAAGATCCTTGCCAATGAGCTGGTCGCGATCAATCAGTACTTCCTGCATGCGCGCATGTACGAAGATTGGGGTCTGAACAAGCTCGGCAAGCACGAATACAAAGAATCCATCGACGAGATGAAGCACGCGGACAAGCTGATCAAGCGCATCCTGTTCCTCGAAGGCCTGCCGAACGTGCAGGACCTCGGCAAGCTGCACATCGGCGAACACACCCGGGAAATGCTGGAGTGCGACCTGCGTATCGAGAAGACCGGCCACGCTGACCTGAAGACGGCGATCGCGCATTGCGAAACCGTTGGCGACTTCGGCAGCCGTGAACTGCTCGAAGACATTCTCGAATCCGAAGAAGAACACATTGACTGGCTGGAAACCCAACTCGGTCTGATCGATAAGATTGGTCTTGAGAACTATCTGCAATCGCAGATGGGCGAAGAGTAAGTTAGCGCCCGCTAAACTCGAGACACTAAAAAGCCCCGCCCTCTTTCGAGGCGCGGGGCTTTTTATTGCCCTTTGTGGGAGCCTGGCTTGCCAGCGATGCAGACGCCGCGATTTTACAGAAACACCGCGTCATCGGTTTTCGCGAGCAAGCTTTGCCCCTACAACAAAGGCATCAAGCTTCGGACTTGTTCGCCGCAGCCGCTTCAACAGCCGACTTGATGGTGCTTTGCAGCGAACCGTCTGCAGCCATCTCGGTCATGATGTCGCTACCGCCGACCAGCTCACCGCCGACCCACAGTTGCGGGAAAGTCGGCCAGTTGGCGTACTTAGGCAGGTTGGCGCGGATTTCCGGGTTCTGCAGGATGTCCACGTACGCAAACTTTTCGCCACACGCCATCACAGCCTGTGCAGCTTTCGCGGAGAAGCCACACTGCGGGGCATTCGGCGAGCCTTTCATGTAAAGCAGAATGGTGTTGTTGGCAATCTGCTCTTTAATCGTTTCGATGATATCCATGGAGCACCTCGGCTGAACTTTCCGACTCATGGGTCGGCACGGTGACGCATTGTAACGGAATCCCGAGCGCCATGCTCGGTCTCCCCGACAGTCACGTTCAGGCCGCCGCCACCGTGACCGGCACACCATTGAGCGCCGCGTTGCCGGACAACTCGTCGAGCTGGCATTCGTCGGTCAGGTCATTGGCACTCGACCCCGGCTGACCGCTGGCAATCGCCATCTGCACACCTGGCCGCGCATGACCCCAGCCGTGCGGCAGGCTGACCACGCCTTTCATCATGTCGAGGCTGCCGAGCACCTCCACTTCAATCTGCCCGACCCGCGAACTGACGCGAACCCGCTGACCATCGTTGAGCCCACGGCTGGCGAGGTCGTCCGGGTGCATCAGCAACTGATGGCGCGGCTTGCCCTTCACCAGACGGTGATAGTTGTGCATCCACGAATTGTTGCTGCGCACGTGACGGCGGCCAATCATCAACAGTTCATCGGCGGCTGGTGCTTGCAATGCAGCGAAGCGTGTGAGGTCAGCGAGAATCTCTGGCGGAGCAGCCTGCACTCGCTGATTCGGCGTTTTCAGGCGCGACGCCAGATTGGCTTTCAACGCGCCCAGATCAATTCCATGGGGATGATCGAACAGTGTCGCCAACGAGAGCTTCTGCTCGGCGGCGTCACCGTAAAGGCCCATGCGCAGGCCCATGTCGATCATCTTCGCCGGCGGCATGGTTGGCTTGAGTTCTTTACCGGTCTTCTCAGCAAAGGCCTTGGCCAAGCCGACGAAGATCTCCCAGTCATGCAGCGCGCCCTCTGGCTTGGCGAGGATCGCGCGGTTGAAGCGAGTCACGTTGCGCACCGCAAACAGGTTGAACGTGGTGTCGTAGTGATCGTTCTCCAGCGCCGAGGTCGACGGCAGAATCAGGTCGGCATAACGCGTGGTTTCGTTGATGTACAGGTCGATGCTGACCATGAACTCCAAGCCGTCCAGCGCCTGTTCCAGTTGCCGCCCGTTCGGTGTCGACAATACCGGATTGCCCGCCACGGTGATCAGCGCACGGATCTGGCCTTCGCCGTCGGTGAGCATCTCTTCCGCGAGCGCCGAGACCGGCAACTCGCCACCGTACTCGGGCCGCCCGGAAACCCGACTTTGCCATTTGTTGAAATGCCCGCCCGAGGTCGACGCCACCAGATCGACAGCGGGTTCGGTGCACAGCGCGCCACCCACGCGGTCGAGGTTGCCGGTGACCAGATTGATCAACTGCACCACCCAATGGCACAACGTGCCAAAGGCCTGAGTGGATACGCCCATGCGCCCGTAGCAAACCGCACTCGGCGCCGCCGCAAAGTCACGCGCCAGTTGGCGGATCTGGTCGGCCGGCACGGCGCACAGCGGGCTCATGGTTTCAGCGGTAAATGCGGCGACGGCGGCGCGCACTTCGTCCAGCCCATCGATCGGCAAGTGGCTGTCGCGCGTCAGCCCTTCGCTAAACAGCGTGTTGAGCACGCCAAACAACAACGCCGCATCGCCGCCAGGGCGCACGAACAAATGTTGATCGGCGATCGCCGCTGTTTCGCTGCGCCGTGGATCGACCACCACGACTTTGCCGCCCCGCGCCTGGATCGCTTTCAAGCGTTTCTCAACATCGGGCACGGTCATGATGCTGCCGTTGGACGCCAGCGGGTTGCCGCCGAGGATCAGCATGAAATCGGTGTGATCGATATCGGGAATCGGCAGCAACAGGCCGTGGCCGTACATCAGATAGCTGCTCAGGTGATGCGGCAACTGATCGACCGACGTCGCCGAGTAGCGATTGCGCGTCTTCAACAAGCCGAGGAAATAGTTGCTGTGGGTCATCAGCCCGTAGTTGTGCACGCTCGGGTTGCCTTGATAAACCGCCACCGCATTCTGCCCATGACGCTCCTGAATCGCCGCCAGTTTCTCGGCCACCAGTGCAAACGCCTCGTCCCACTCAATCGGCAGCCATTCGCTGCCGATCCGGCGCATCGGCTGGCGCAGGCGATCGGGATCGTTCTGGATATCTTGCAGCGCTACGGCTTTGGGGCAGATATGACCACGGCTGAAGGTGTCCAGCGCATCGCCCTTGATCGAGGTGATCGCGACGTTGCCATCGGTTTCCGTGGTCTCGATGGTCAGGCCGCAAATGGCTTCACACAGGTGGCAGGCACGGTGGTGGAGAGTCTTGGTCATGGCCAGTCTCTGTCTTGTTCTGGGCGGGCAATGACGCCCGCGGGAACAAAACTATGGCCCCGGCGCCGATCTGGCGCCAGCGATGTTCGTCTTGTGAATCGACGCCTATCAGGTGCGCGGATAAACCGGCGGATTCAATTGGAGGGCAATTGCGGCGGCGCTGCCAGCTGAATCTCCTGGATGGTTTCGATCTGCTCATGGGCGACGTGCACGCCGGTGAGTTCGCCGATCAACCGCCAATGCTCATCGAGCCCAGCGCTGATAGTGGCCATGCGATCGATCATGTGGCGGCCGGCAGATTTGACCACGTCATCTTCGCTGCGCAGCAGTTCGAAGGACATTGACGTCACCGAGGCAGTGAGATGGGTCAGGGAGCGAGCCGTGTGGCCCAACAATTCCATTAACAGTTTTTCTTTCGATTCCATGCGGAGGCTTCCTGCGTCGCTCGAAAGGTATTTATAACCCAGCACTTTGCTTTAGCAAATGTTTCAGGCTGAGCATCCGACCAAATGGTGGCATGGCGCCACGGTCGTAAACCGACTCAAGCGACCCGATCCCCGCCACGCCGCATTGCCAACCCCTGCGAGGCCAGTGTACAAAGAGGCTCGCTGCTGTCTTGAACCCGGCTTCAAATGCGCCACTGCAACATCCAGTGCGCCCTTCGATTCCCGCAAGAACCGTAGCCTATTGGAAAAACGCGACATTTAGTGTCAATATCGCGCCTCCCCCTATTTCGTCGCCCCGTGCGGCTTACGCCGCAGGTCTCGCCCGTTGTTCCGTTAAACAAGGCTTTGAGCATCTGCGGTTTGTAGCAAAAAGGTAGTCAATGATGAGCGCAAGGCACTTTCTCTCCCTGATGGATTGCACGCCCGAAGAGCTGGTCAGCGTGATCCGTCGAGGCGTTGAGCTCAAGGACCTGCGTAACCGCGGCGTACTGTTCGAGCCTCTGAAAAACCGCGTGCTGGGCATGATCTTCGAGAAGTCCTCGACCCGTACCCGGATCTCCTTCGAGGCCGGCATGATCCAGCTCGGCGGCCAGGCGATCTTCCTCTCGCCGCGCGACACCCAACTGGGCCGTGGCGAGCCGATCGGCGACTGCGCCATCGTCATGTCGAGCATGCTCGATGCGGTGATGATCCGTACCTTTGCCCACAGCACCCTGACCGAATTCGCCGCCAACTCGCGCGTGCCGGTGATCAACGGCCTGTCCGATGACCTGCACCCGTGCCAGCTACTGGCCGACATGCAGACGTTCCTTGAGCATCGCGGTTCGATTCAGGGCAAAACCGTGGCCTGGATCGGCGACGGCAACAACATGTGCAACAGCTATATAGAAGCGGCGATCCAGTTCGACTTCCAGTTGCGCGTCGCGTGCCCGGAAGGCTTCGAGCCTAATCCTGAGTTCTTGGCCAAGGCTGGCGATCGTGTGACCATCGTCCGTGATCCGGCCGACGCCGTGCGCGGCGCGCACCTGGTGAGCACCGATGTCTGGACTTCGATGGGTCAGGAAGAGGAAACTGCCAAGCGCCTAAAGCTGTTCGCCCCGTTTCAGGTTAACCGTGCCCTGCTCGACCTCGCTGCCGAGGACGTGCTGTTCATGCACTGCTTGCCTGCGCACCGTGGCGAGGAAATCAGCCTCGACCTGCTTGATGACCCGCGCTCCGTCGCTTGGGATCAAGCAGAAAACCGTCTCCACGCACAGAAGGCCCTGCTCGAGTTCCTCGTTGAACCGGCATATCACCACGCATGAGCCATGAATTACTGCTGAACCTGCGCAACCTCGCTTGCGGCTACCAAGATCAACGAGTGGTGCAGAACCTCAATCTGCACCTCAACGCCGGCGACATCGGCTGCCTGCTCGGCTCCTCCGGCTGCGGCAAGACCACCACCCTGCGCGCGATTGCCGGTTTCGAGCCGGTGCACGAAGGTGAAATCACCCTCGGTGGCGAGACCATTTCCAGCGCCGGTTTCACACTGGCGCCGGAGAAACGCCGGATCGGCATGGTGTTCCAGGACTACGCGCTGTTCCCGCACCTGAGCGTCGCGGACAACATCGCCTTCGGCATTCGCAAGCACCCGAACAAAGAGCGCGTGACCGAAGAACTGCTCGAACTGGTCAACCTGAAAAACCTCGGCAAACGCTTCCCGCATGAGTTGTCCGGTGGCCAGCAACAGCGCGTCGCCCTCGCCCGTGCGTTGGCGCCGGAGCCGCAATTGCTGCTGCTCGACGAGCCGTTCTCCAACCTCGATGGCGAACTGCGCCGCAAACTCAGCCATGAAGTCCGCGACATTCTCAAGGCCCGTGGCACCAGTGCGATTCTGGTGACCCACGATCAGGAAGAAGCCTTCGCCGTCAGCGATCACGTTGGCGTGTTCAAGGAAGGTCGACTGGAGCAATGGGACACGCCGTACAACCTGTACCACGAACCGGCGACGCCATTCGTCGCCAGTTTCATCGGTCAGGGTTACTTCATTCGCGGCCAGCTCGGCAGCCCGGAATCGGTGCAGACCGAACTGGGTGAGTTGCGCGGTAATCGGGCTTATACCTGGCCGATTGGCGGGGCGGTGGATGTGTTGCTGCGTCCGGATGACATTGTTTATGCGCCGGACAGTGCGTTGAAAGCGCGAATCGTCGGCAAAACGTTCCTTGGCGCGTCGACCCTGTATCGCCTGCAATTGCCAACGGGCGCGCAGCTGGAATCGATTTTCCCGAGCCACGCCGATCATCAGGTGGGGGCGGAGGTAGGGATTCGTGTTGCCGCTGAGCATCTGGTCTTGTTCCAGGCATCCGGCAGCACCGCCGCACAAATCCCGGCAGTGGAAAACGGCGTGCGCCGCTACAGCACCGCCCTCTGATCCGCCCTGGATCAAAACGGTGGGAGCGAGCCTGCTCGCGAATACAATCTATCAGTCACAGATGATTTGACTGACCGACCCTATTCGCGAGCAGGCTCGCTCCCACAGGTGTTTTTGGGCTAGCCCAACAACAATGTACCGCTCGCAACCAACGTCGCGTAGCCGCCAATCTTCACCCGCTCACCGTCCAACCGGCAAACCAACTCCCCGCCCCGTGCCGAACGCTGGCATGCGGTGAGGCTCGTTTTGCCCAGACGTTTCGACCAATACGGAATCAGGCTGCAGTGCGTTGAACCGGTCACCGGATCTTCATTGATGCCGATCGCCGGGGCGAAATAGCGCGAGACAAAATCGTGCTGATTACCGCGCGCCGTGATGATTGCGCCCAGCCACGGCAGCTTGGCCAACGCGACCATGTCCGGTTTGCAATCGAGCACGGCCTGCTCCGATTCCAGCACCACGAACAGTTCGTTGGAGCCAAGCACATCAACGGCTTCAACACCCAGCGCGCGCTCTACATCGAGGGTCACGCCAATCTCTGACGGCACGATCGAAGGGAAATCCAGCCACAAGCGGCCATCTTCACGGCTGACACTCAAAGGCCCGGACTTGCTGGTGAAGTCGATACGCTCGGCAGTTTCTTTGTAAATATCGAACAGCACATGCGCGCTAGCCAGCGTCGCGTGCCCGCACAATGGCACTTCCGTGGTCGGGGTGAACCAGCGGATATGCCAGGCCGATCCTTCGCGCACCAGAAATGCCGTTTCTGCCAGATTGTGTTCAGCGGCGATCTTCTGCATCAGCTCATCCGCGAGCCACGCATCCAGCCGATAAATCATCGCCGGGTTGCCACTGAACGGCCGATCACTGAATGCGTCGACCTGATGAAACTCGAGATGCATAACCTTCTCCCTAAGTCAGTCGACAGAGCATGCGGCGCGCGCCGGCTCAGCGCCAGTGACAGAACCGGCCAATTTTCTTCATACAGCGATAACGCTCAGGCGCGACCGATATCGGCGAATTTGGCCTGGGTGTGTTCGGCGAGAACGGCGGGGGCCAATTCGACTTCCAGACCGCGCCGACCGGCACTGACATAAATAGTCGCAAACCCCCGAGCCGAGTTGTCGATAAAGGTGCGCAGGCGCTTCTTTTGCCCGAGCGGACTGATGCCACCCAGCAGATAACCCGTGGAGCGCTGGGCCGCTGCCGGATCAGCCATCTCGACCTTTTTCACTCCAGCAGCGTGGGCCAGACCTTTGAGGTCAAGGCTTCCGACGACCGGCACCACCGCCACCAGTAGCTCGCCTTTTTCACTCGCCGCCAGCAAGGTTTTAAACACCTGCGCCGGTTCCAGCGCGAGTTTCTCAGCAGCCTCCAACCCATACGACGCGGCTTTGGGGTCATGTTCGTAACTGTGCACGCGATGTTCGGCACGAACTTTTTTCAACAAGTCCAACGCAGGGGTCATGGCAGCTCCAGATTCGGCAGCGAGAGAAAAATCCTGCGGCGGATTCTAGGCGATCGCGTCGCAAAAGGCTCTATCCCAGGCCACGTTTGCCGGGGCTTGCAGGGGTTTCAAGTAACTAAGCCAGCGGCAATGGCAAAGGATCATTCACACGGCGAATAGTTTTATTGTGACCGATGGTTCACTTTCGACCTTTGACAGGTTTGTTTCTTGTCTATATTTTTTCGAATCTGAATAATGTAAGAATTATCATCATTGCAGCATCCAGCAGTAAACCGGGAACCGAATGGGGATTCCAACCCGGTGAAAATCGCGCTCTGCCCTGACGGCAATGCGCCAGACAACAACAAAAACCGAGGTTTTCAATGACGACTGCTTTACAGCAACCAACGCTCTCGAGCCAATGCATGGCCGAGTTTCTGGGCACTGCACTCCTGATCTTTTTCGGCACCGGCTGTGTCGCCGCGCTCAAAGTCGCGGGCGCCAGCTTCGGCCTGTGGGAAATCAGCATCATCTGGGGCGTCGGCGTGAGCATGGCGATCTACCTCACCGCAGGCGTTTCCGGCGCGCACCTGAACCCGGCCGTAAGTATTGCGCTGGCGATCTTCGCCGACTTCGAAAAGCGCAAACTGCCGTTCTACATTCTTTCCCAGATCGCCGGCGCCTTCTGCGGCGCGCTGTTGGTTTACACGCTGTATAGCAATCTGTTCTTCGATTACGAACAAACCCACCAAATGGTTCGCGGCTCTGTCGCCAGTCTTGAGTTGGCCTCGGTGTTCTCGACCTTCCCGAATCCGGTGCTGTCGACCGCGCAGGCGTTCCTGGTCGAGATGATCATCACCGCGATCCTGATGGGCACGATCATGGCGCTGACCGACGACAACAACGGGTTGCCAAGAGGCCCGCTGGCGCCACTGCTGATCGGTTTGCTGATCGCGGTGATCGGCAGTTCGATGGGCCCGCTGACCGGTTTCGCGATGAACCCGGCGCGTGACTTCGGTCCGAAACTGATGACTTTCTTCACCGGTTGGGGTGAAATTTCCTTCACTGGCGGCCGTGATATTCCGTACTTCCTGATTCCGATTTTTGCACCGATTGTCGGTGCCTGCCTCGGCGCTGCCGGGTATCGCGGGCTCATCGCCCGTCACCTGACCGGCGCCACACCTGCTACAAAGGATGCAGAACCGGCCATTGACGGCAAACCAAGAACTTCTTGAAACAGTCGGCGCAGGCTCCTGCCCAATCGAGCCTGCGCCACGGCCCACTCTCCCTTATTTCGTCCAAGGCAATCGACATGACCGACATTCAGAATAAGAACTACATCATTGCCCTCGATCAGGGTACGACCAGCTCCCGCGCGATCATTTTCGACCGCGATGCGAACGTGGTCTGCACCGCGCAGCGCGAGTTCGCTCAGCATTACCCGCAGGCCGGTTGGGTCGAACACGATCCGATGGAAATTTTCGCCACCCAGAGCGCGGTGATGGTTGAAGCGCTCGCCCAGGCCGGTCTGCATCACGACCAGGTTGCCGCCATTGGCATTACCAACCAGCGTGAAACCACGGTGGTCTGGGACAAGACCACTGGCCGCCCGGTGTACAACGCGATCGTCTGGCAGTGCCGCCGCAGCACCGAGATCTGCCAGCAACTCAAGCGTGACGGCCACGAAGAGTACATCCGCGATAACACCGGTCTGGTCACCGACCCGTACTTCTCCGGCACCAAGCTGAAGTGGATCCTCGACAACGTCGAAGGCAGCCGCGAGCGTGCGCGCAACGGCGAACTGCTGTTCGGCACCGTTGATAGCTGGCTGATCTGGAAATTCACCGGCGGCAAGGTACACGTCACTGACTACACCAACGCCTCGCGCACCATGCTCTTTAACATCCACTCGCTGGAGTGGGATTCGAAGATGCTCGAGATCCTCGACATCCCGCGCGAGATGCTCCCGGAAGTGAAGGCTTCTTCGGAAATCTACGGCCGCACCAAGAGCGGCATCGCCATCGGCGGTATTGCCGGCGACCAGCAAGCGGCGCTGTTCGGTCAGATGTGCGTCGAGCCGGGTCAGGCAAAAAACACTTACGGCACCGGCTGCTTCCTGCTGATGAACACCGGCGACAAAGCGGTGAAATCCCAGCACGGCATGCTCACCACCATCGCTTGCGGCCCGCGTGGCGAAGTCGCTTACGCGCTGGAAGGCGCGGTATTCAACGGCGGTTCGACCGTGCAATGGCTGCGTGATGAATTGAAGATCATCAACGACGCCCATGACACCGAATACTTCGCCAATAAAGTGAAGGACAGCAACGGCGTTTATCTGGTGCCAGCATTTACTGGTCTCGGCGCTCCTTACTGGGACCCGTATGCCCGTGGCGCGCTGTTCGGTCTGACTCGCGGTGTGCGCGTGGATCACATCATCCGCGCTGCGCTGGAATCGATCGCCTACCAGACCCGCGACGTGCTCGACGCCATGCAACAGGACTCCGGCGAACGCCTGAAAGCCTTGCGCGTGGACGGCGGTGCGGTGGCGAACAACTTCCTCATGCAATTCCAGGCCGACATCCTCGGCACGCAGGTTGAACGCCCGCAAATGCGCGAAACCACGGCACTCGGCGCGGCGTACCTAGCCGGTCTGGCGTGCGGCTTCTGGGGTAGCCTGGAAGAACTACGCGGCAAAGCGGTGATCGAGCGCGAGTTCGAACCGAGCCTGGACGAAGTAGAGAAAGAGAAGCTGTACAAAGGCTGGAAAAAAGCCGTCAGCCGCACCCGTGACTGGGCGCGTGAAGACGCTGAATAAGCCAACCTTCAGAGACTGATAGGCAACTAACTGGTAGGGAGCGGATTCCTGCGGCATCATGGGCAAATTTTGCACGGCAGCCCAAAGGAAGCCCCATGAATCTGCCTCCCCGTCAGCAGCAAATCCTCGAGCTGGTCCGCGAACGCGGCTATGTGAGCATCGAGGAAATGGCCACGCTGTTCGTTGTAACCCCGCAAACCATCCGCCGCGACATCAATCAGCTCGCGGAAGCCAATCTATTGCGTCGCTACCATGGCGGCGCGGCCTACGACTCCAGCGTCGAAAACACTGCCTATGCGATGCGCGCCGATCAAATGCGCGATGAAAAACAACGCATCGGTGAAGCCATCGCTGCGCAGATTCCCGATCACGCCTCGCTGTTCATCAATATCGGTACGACGACCGAATCGATTGCCCGCGCCCTGCTCAATCACAATCACCTGAAGATCATCACCAACAACTTGCACGTGGCGTCGATGCTCAGTGCCAAGGATGATTTCGATGTGTTGCTGACTGGCGGCAATGTTCGTCGTGATGGCGGTGTTGTGGGTCAGGCGAGTGTGGATTTCATCAATCAGTTCAAGGTCGATTTTGCCCTGGTCGGCATCAGTGGTATCGACGAGGACGGCAGCTTGCTGGACTTCGATTATCAGGAAGTACGGGTATCCCAGGCGATCATTGCCAATGCGCGGCAGGTGATTCTGGCGGCGGACTCGAGCAAGTTCGGGCGCAACGCGATGATCCGGTTGGGGCCGATCAGTCTGATTGATTGCCTGGTGACCGATCAGCAACCGGTGCCGGCGCTGGCGCAGTTGTTGAGTCAGCACAAGATTCGCCTGGAAGTCGTTTAACTCCCCTCTTACTCGTTCCCACGCTCCGCGTGGGAATGCCGCCCGGGACGCTCCGCGTCCCACCTCAAGAGCCGACGCAAAGCGTCTATCAATGCATTCCTTTGCTGCGCATGGGAACGATCCATCCGTAAATGTTCGAAAATATTCTTTTAACCGCCCTTCGATGAGTTTTTTCAATCGAATGCGACTGGCTGCGCGCGTGTTTATGGGCTACCATTTTCGCAAATGAACATTCATGTTCGATTTCCAATATAGAAAATCAAAAGAACTCGAGGCCAGCCGATGTCCACCTCTACCTTGCGTACGCCCCCAATCTCCGAGATCTACGACATCGCCGTTATCGGCGGCGGGATCAATGGCGTCGGGATCGCAGCGGATGCCGCCGGTCGCGGGCTTTCGGTGTTCCTTTGCGAAAAAGACGACCTCGCCAGCCACACCTCGTCGGCCAGCAGCAAGCTGATCCACGGTGGCCTGCGCTACCTCGAACATTACGAATTCCGTTTGGTGCGTGAAGCGCTGGCCGAGCGCGAAGTGCTGCTGGCCAAGGCGCCGCACATCGTCAAACCGATGCGCTTCGTGTTGCCGCATCGTCCGCACCTGCGTCCGGCGTGGATGATCCGCGCCGGCCTGTTCCTCTATGACAATCTCGGCAAGCGCGAAAAGCTGCCGGGTTCGAAAAGCCTGAAGTTCGGTGCCGACAGCGCGCTGAAAAGCGAAATCAAGAAAGGCTTCGAATACTCCGATTGCTGGGTCGATGACGCCCGCCTCGTGGTACTTAACGCCATGGCCGCTCGCGAAAAAGGCGCCCACGTGCACACCCAGACCCGTTGCGTCAGCGCCCGTCGTGCCAAAGGGTTGTGGCACCTCAACCTGGAACGCGCCGACGGCAGCCTGTTTTCGATCACCGCCAAAGCGCTGGTGAACGCCGCCGGCCCGTGGGTCGCCAAGTTCATCCGTGACGACCTGAAGATGGAATCGCCGTACGGCATCCGTCTGATTCAGGGCAGCCACATCATCGTGCCGAAACTGTACGAAGGCGATAACGCACACATTCTGCAAAACGAAGATCAGCGCATCGTTTTCACCATTCCGTACCTCAACAACCACTTCACCCTGATCGGCACCACCGACCGTGAATACACCGGCGATCCGGCGAAAGTGGCGATCACCGACGCCGAAACCGATTACTTGTTGAAGGTGGTCAACGCGCACTTCAAGAAGCAGGTCAGCCGTGAAGACATCCAGCACAGCTACTCGGGCGTGCGCCCGCTGTGCAACGATGAATCCGATAATCCGTCGGCGGTGACTCGCGATTACACCTTGGCCTTGTCCGGCAACAGCGAAGAAGCACCACTGCTGTCGGTGTTCGGCGGCAAGCTGACCACCTACCGCAAGCTCGCCGAGTCGGCGATGGCGCAACTGATGCCGTTCTTCACCCAGATGCGCCCGAGCTGGACGGCCACCGCCACCCTGCCCGGCGGCGAAGACATGACCACGCCGCAGGCGTTGAGCGCGCTGATCCGCGATAAATTCGACTTCGTGCCAACCGAGATCGCCCGTCGCTGGTCGACCACCTACGGCAGCCGCACCTGGCGCATGCTCGAAGGCGTGGAAAGCCTCGCCGACATGGGCGACCACATTGGCGGCGGGCTCTACACCCGTGAAGTCGATTACCTGTGCAGCGAAGAGTGGGCGACCACGGCGCACGACATCCTCTGGCGCCGGAGCAAGCTGGGACTGTTCACCACCCCGGCCGAGCAGGAAAAGCTTGCGGCGTATCTGGGTAAGGTTGAGCAGAACCGTAGCAAGATTGAAGCGGCGTGATGTGAACATTGGTTAAACAAAAAGCCCCTGAATCGTAAGGTTCAGGGGCTTTTTGTTTTGTGTGTTTTATTGAATCTGATTGAGTCAGTTAGATCTTTTCCCCTCACCCCTGCCCTCCCGAAACGTCGGACCGCCCCCAAGGGGTAGAGGGGGAAGGGAGCCGATCTTCATGGGCTTCAAAAATCTAAGTTCGACTCGGTATCTCACGTCGGCGTAACTCGACCGTCCACTGCGGTCAGTCCCCTCTCCCTACGGGCGGTCCGACGTTTCGGGAGGGCTAGCGTGAGGGGCTCTTGACCGTTCGGTTTTCCGAACGAGACTCCCCGGTCAATTCGGTAAACCGGATCAGTCCCCACAAAAAAAATTCGCCAAAAAACTTTAATATCCTTATAAATCATCACCTTAACCAATCCAGACTGGTCTGGCACGACTCATGCTCTACACTCTCTCGACGAATGCCTGTTGTGCCAACACTTCAGGAGCCGTCAGGCATTCGAAGCACAAAAGGGCCGACAAACTGGCTCCATAAAAAAAACAATGTCGAGGAAAATTTGATGCGCATCGTTCCCCATATCCTGGGCGCAGCCATTGCTGCCGCTCTGATCAGCACGCCAGTTTTCGCCGCCGAACTCACCGGCACCCTGAAGAAAATCAACGATTCGGGCACCATCACGCTCGCTCACCGCGACAGCTCCATTCCGTTTTCCTACATTGCAGATGCTTCCGGCAAACCAGTGGGCTACTCCCACGACATTCAGGTAGCTATCGTTGAAGCCCTGAAAAAAGACCTGAACAAGCCCGATCTGCAGGTCAAGTACAACCTGGTGACCTCGCAAACCCGTATCCCGCTGATCCAGAACGGCACCGCGGATATCGAGTGTGGCTCGACCACCAACAACGCCGAACGCGCTCAGCAAGTCGACTTCACCGTCAACATCTTCGAAATCGGCACCCGTCTGCTGGTCAAGAAAGACAAGGATGGCAAGCCGTCCTACGCTGACTTCGCCGACCTGAAAGGCAAAAACGTCGTGACCACCGCTGGCACCACGTCCGAGCGCATCATCAAAGCGATGAACGCCGACAAGCAGATGGGCATGAACATCATCTCCGCCAAAGACCACGGCGAATCCTTCAACATGCTGGAAAGCGGCCGCGCCGTTGCCTTCATGATGGACGACGCCCTGCTGGCCGGCGAAGAAGCCAAGGCCAAGAAGCCGGCCGACTGGATCATCACCGGTACGCCGCAGTCCTTCGAAGCCTACGCGTGCATGGTTCGCAAAGACGACCCGGCCTTCAAGAAAGCTGTCGATGACGCCATCGTTGGCCTGTACAAGTCTGGCGAGATCAACAAGATCTACAGCAAGTGGTTCGAGAGCCCGATTCCACCAAAAGGCCTGAACCTGAACTTCCCGATGAGCGATAAGGTGAAAGGTCTGATCGCCACCCCGAGCGACAAGCCGGCGCCTGACGTAAAAATCTGATTCCTGACTAACCTTATCTCCTGAGGGGGCGACCCTCCCTCAGGCGTCTGTTACTACCTGCTGGCTGTACTGTGGAACACTCGACCTGGCGGTTTTCGAGCCGATCGCGTGTGCCCGACGTTCAACGTCGGACGGGAAAGGATTTTCCCCAAGCGGGTGCTTGTACATCGATCGATCTCGAGGGGAGACCCTAATGAATTACAACTGGGACTGGGGCGTGTTCTTCAAGTCCACCGGCGTCGGCAGCGAGACTTATCTCGACTGGTACGTCACCGGTTTGGGCTGGACCATTGCCATCGCCATCGTGGCATGGATCATCGCCTTGCTGCTGGGCTCCATTCTGGGGGTCATGCGCACGGTGCCAAACCGCATCGTATCGGGCATCGCGACCTGCTACGTGGAACTGTTTCGCAACGTGCCGCTGCTGGTTCAGCTGTTCATCTGGTACTTCCTGGTGCCTGATCTGCTGCCGCAAAACCTGCAGGACTGGTACAAACAGGACCTCAATCCGACCACCTCGGCTTACCTGAGCGTTGTCGTGTGCCTGGGCCTGTTCACCGCCGCCCGCGTCTGCGAACAAGTGCGTACCGGCATCCAGGCGCTGCCACGCGGCCAGGAAGCCGCCGCCCGCGCCATGGGTTTCAAGCTGCCGCAGATCTACTGGAACGTGCTGCTGCCCCAGGCCTACCGCATCATCATTCCGCCGCTCACCTCGGAATTCCTCAACGTCTTCAAGAACTCCTCCGTGGCGTCCTTGATCGGTTTGATGGAATTGCTGGCGCAAACCAAACAGACCGCCGAATTCTCGGCCAACCTGTTTGAAGCCTTCACCCTGGCCACGCTGATCTACTTCACCCTGAACATGAGCCTGATGTTGCTGATGCGCATGGTCGAGAAGAAAGTCGCAGTGCCCGGCCTGATCTCCGTGGGGGGTAAATAATGGACTTCGATTTCAGCGGCATCATCCCCGCTATTCCAGGCCTGTGGAACGGCATGGTCATGACCTTGCAGTTGATGGTCATGGGCGTGGTCGGCGGCATCGTGCTGGGGACGATCCTCGCGCTGATGCGCCTGTCGTCGAGCAAACTGCTGTCGCGCGTCGCCGGCGCCTATGTGAACTACTTCCGTTCGATCCCGCTGCTGCTGGTGATCACCTGGTTCTATCTGGCGGTACCGTTCGTGCTGCGCTGGATCACCGGTGAAGACACGCCGATTGGCGCGTTCACCTCCTGCGTCGTGGCCTTCATGATGTTCGAAGCCGCGTACTTCTGCGAAATCGTCCGGGCCGGTGTGCAGTCGATCCCTAAAGGTCAGATGGCCGCGGCGCAGGCGATGGGCATGACCTATGGCCAGACCATGCGTCTGATCATCCTGCCCCAGGCGTTCCGCAAGATGACGCCGTTGCTGCTGCAACAGTCGATCATCCTGTTCCAGGACACCTCGCTGGTTTACACCGTGGGTCTGGTGGACTTCCTCAACTCCGCCCGTTCCAGCGGCGACATCATTGGCCGTTCCAACGAGTTCCTGATCTTCGCCGGTGTCGTCTACTTCATCATCAGCTTTTCCGCCTCGCTGCTGGTCAAGCGTCTGCAAAAAAGGTTCGCCGTATGATCTCTATCAAGAACATCAACAAGTGGTATGGGGACTTCCAGGTGCTGACTGATTGCAGCACCGAGGTCAAAAAAGGCGAAGTGATCGTGGTCTGCGGCCCGTCGGGCTCCGGCAAGTCGACCCTGATCAAATGCGTCAACGCGCTGGAGCCGTTCCAGAAAGGCGACATCGTCGTCGACGGCACCTCGATTGCCGACTCGAAGACCAACCTGCCGAAACTGCGTTCGCGCGTGGGCATGGTGTTCCAGCACTTCGAACTGTTCCCGCACCTGACCATCACCGAAAACCTGACCATCGCGCAGATCAAGGTGTTGGGCCGCAGCAAAGAAGAGGCGACCAAGAAAGGTCTGCAATTGCTCGAGCGCGTTGGCCTGTCAGCGCACGCCCACAAGCATCCGGGGCAACTCTCCGGCGGTCAGCAACAGCGTGTGGCGATCGCCCGTGCGCTGGCAATGGACCCGATCGTCATGCTGTTCGATGAACCGACCTCGGCGCTCGACCCGGAGATGGTGAACGAAGTGCTCGACGTGATGGTGCAACTGGCCCACGAAGGCATGACCATGATGTGCGTGACCCACGAAATGGGCTTCGCCCGTAAAGTGGCGGACCGGGTGATCTTCATGGACGCCGGCAAGATCATCGAAGACTGCCCGAAAGAGGAATTCTTCGGCGACATCAGCGCCCGCTCCGAACGTGCTCAGCACTTCCTCGAGAAAATCCTGCAGCACTGAAAACAACACACCTGCCGGGGCATTACGCCTTCCCTGTGGGAGTGAGCCTGCTCGCGAAGTGGCCATCACATTCAGACTGGATGTTGAATGTCAGTCCGCTTCGCGAGCAGGCTCGCTCCCACAAGGGCCAGCGTTGCTCTCGCAACAAGTGTGGTGGTTGACCCAAGGCATCTGTGATGAAATGCGACCCCAATCTCTATCGCGCCGCGCCGCCATCACTTGCCGTGAAGCCCCGTCTGATTCGTCATTTATTCCTGCCGCCGCTGATCATCGCCCTGATGATCGGCCTGGGTTTTATCGGCTTCTGGACCAGTGAACATTTCGGCATCCGCAGCCTCGGCGAAAATGGCCAGCGTCAGCTGGAACTGCACGCCCGCGCGGTCGAAAGCGAGATCAGCAAATACACCTACCTGCCCAGCCTGCTGGAACTCGAAACCAGTGTCTCGCAGCTGCTGGCCGACCCGACCCCGGAGTACCGGGAAACGGTCAACGCTTACCTCGAAGGCCTGAACCGGCGCAGCCGCAGTCGGGCCATCTACGTCATGGACACCACCGGCCGCGTCATGGCCACCAGCAACTGGCGCGATGTCGACAGTTACCTCGGTGAAGACCTGTCCTTCCGCGCCTATTTCCAGAAAGCCGTACGCGGCGAGCCCGGGCGTTTCTACGGCATCGGCAGCACCAACGGCGAACCCGGTTACTACCTCGCGCATGGCCTCGAAGAACACGGAAAGATCATCGGCGTCGCCGTGGTCAAAGTGCGTCTGGAAGCCATGGAAGAACGCTGGCAACGCGCGCGTCTGGAAGCCTTCGTCAGCGATGAAAACGGCATCATCATTCTCTCCAGCGATCCGGCTCGGCGCCTGAAAGCGGTGATTCCCTTGAGTGAAGCCACCAAGGAAAAACTCGCCCGCAGCCTGCAGTATTACTGGTTCCCGCTTAACGAACTGCAACCGTTGGCTCGCGAAACCTTGTCCGAAGGCGTGGAGAAACTGACCTTCCCGGCCAACAGCGAAGTGCAGTCCGGCGAGGACGACATCAGCTATCTGGCGCAGACCCGACCGCTGAGCGACACGCCGTGGAATTTCACTCTGCTCACGCCGCTGCAAGACCTGCGCCGCGAAGCGATCAACCAAGGCATTCTCGTCGCCGTGGCGTTTGCACTGGTCGCGTTCCTGCTGATCGCCTGGAATGAGCGGCGCAAGGTGATCGCCACCCGCCTCGCCGCCCGCGAAGCCTTGCAGGAAGCCAACAATCAACTGGAGCGTCGGATTACCGAACGCACCACCGACCTGCGCGCCAGCAACGAGCGACTGAAGAGTCAGATCCGCGAACGGCGTCAGGCTGAAGAGACCTTGCGGCGTGCCCAGGATGAGTTGGTGCAGGCGGGTAAACTCGCGGCCATCGGCCAGATGTCGACCAGCATTGCCCACGAATTGAATCAGCCGTTGGCCGCGATGCGCACGCTGTCGGGCAACACCGTGCGCTTTCTCGAGCGCGGCCAACTCGACATCGCCAGCACCAACCTCAAGACCATTAATGACCTGATCGACCGCATGGGCCGCATCACCGCGAGCCTGCGCTCGTTCGCCCGGCGTGGCGACAATCAGGGTCAGGCCAGCCTTGGCAAAGCGGTCGATGCCGCGATGCAAGTGCTCGGTGCCCGGGTCGAAGCCTCGGCGCTGAACGTGCATCGTCAGTTCGCCGATGTGCAGGTGCAGATCGACCAGACGCGCCTCGAACAGATTCTGGTCAACCTGATCGGCAATGCCCTCGACGCCATGCAGGCGCAACCGCTGCCCGAGCTGTGGCTGGAAGGCGAAGAGTTCAACGCCAAGTATCGCTTGCGCGTACGCGACAACGGCCACGGCATCGACGCCGAAGCGCGCAAGCATCTGTTCGAACCGTTCTTCACCACCAAGCCCGGCGAGCATGGCCTGGGCTTGGGCCTGACCCTTTCCGCCAGCCTCGCCGCCGCTACCGGCGGCCATCTGGGTGTCGAACACCCGGCCAGCGGCGGCACCACTTTCGTCCTCAGTTTACCGTTGGTAAGCCCTACTCCCGCCGAGCCAATATGAACCCCGAACTCAGTGTGCTGATCGTCGAAGACGACCCCCATGTGCTGCTCGGCTGCCAACAGGCGCTGACCCTCGAAGACATTCCCTGCATCGGCGTCGGCAGTGCCGAGGAAGCGCTGGAGAAGGTCGGCGAAAACTTTGCCGGCATCGTCATCAGCGACATTCGCCTGCCGGGCATTGATGGCCTGGAACTGCTGACCCGCCTCAAGCAACGCGATCGCAGCCTGCCGGTGGTGCTGATCACCGGTCACGGCGATATTTCCATGGCCGTTGGCGCGATGCAGAAAGGCGCTTACGACTTCATGGAAAAACCGTTCTCGCCGGAGCGTCTGGTCGACGTCGCGCGGCGGGCGCTGGAGCAACGCAGCCTCGCTCGCGAAGTGTCGTCGTTGCGCCGGCAACTGGCCGAGCGCGATTCCCTTGAAGGACGCATCATCGGTCGTTCGCCCGCCATGCAGAACCTGCGCGAACTGATCGCCAACGTCGCCGACACCTCGGCCAATGTGTTGATCGAAGGCGAAACCGGCACCGGTAAAGAACTGGTCGCCCGCTGCCTGCACGATTTCAGTCGCCGCCACAGCAAACAGTTCGTCGCACTCAACTGCGGCGGCCTGCCGGAAAACCTCTTCGAAAGCGAAATCTTCGGCCATGAAGCCAACGCCTTCACCGGCGCGGGGAAACGGCGCATCGGCAAGATCGAGCATGCCGACGGCGGTACGCTGTTCCTTGATGAAGTGGAAAGCATGCCACTGCCGTTGCAGATCAAACTGCTGCGCGTATTGCAGGAACGCACCCTCGAACGCCTCGGCTCGAACCAGAGCGTGGCGGTGGATTGCCGGGTGATTGCGGCGACCAAATCCGATCTCGACGAGGCGAGCAAGGCCGGCGAATTCCGCAGCGACTTGTACTACCGCCTCAACGTGGTGACGCTGGAATTGCCGCCGCTGCGCGAACGTCGCGAAGACATCCTGCAACTGTTCGAACACTTCACCCAGCAATCGGCGTTGCGCTTCGACCGCGCATTGCCGGAGCTGGACAACCAGACCCTGTCGAACTTGATGAGCCACGACTGGCCGGGCAACGTGCGCGAACTGCGCAACGTCGCCGAACGCTTTGCCCTCGGCTTGCCGGCGTTCAAGAAGTCCGGCGCCAACAGCGGTGGACAAGGACTGGGCTTCGCCGAGGCGGTGGAAGCCTTCGAGCGCAACCTGCTCAGCGACGCCCTGCAACGCAGTGGCGGCAACCTCACGCAGGCGAGTCTTGAGCTGGGCATGGCCAAGACCACGCTGTTCGACAAAGTGAAAAAATACGGCCTGAGCCATTAAGCGAGAACGACGTGGACCTGATGTTCAAAGCCCTGTTGGGCGCTGCGGTGGTACTGCTCATCGCTGCGCTGTCAAAGACCAAAAACTATTACATCGCCGGACTGGTGCCGCTGTTTCCAACGTTCGCGCTGATCGCGCATTACATCGTCGGCAAGGGGCGTTCGATTGAGGATTTGAAGACCACGATCGTGTTCGGGATGTGGTCGATCATTCCGTATTTTGTGTATCTGGCGACGTTGTACGTGATGGTGGACCGGATGCGGCTTGAGGCGTCGCTGGCGGTCGCGGCCGTCGCGTGGCTGATGGCCGCGACCGTGCTGGTCAGCGTCTGGGTTCGGCTGCACAGTTGATATCCACTAGCCGTTGACCGTGCCGCCCTTGGATTCGGCCATGATCTGCCGGATCGCGCCGACAAATGTTTCTACCGGTTGCCCACCCGTCACCGCGTACTGGCCGTTGAACACCACGGTCGGCACCGAACTCACCCCGCGCTGGAGCCACAACTGCTCTTCTTCGCGCACCGCTTTGGCATATTCATCGGACGCCAGAATCGTCTCGGCGCGTTGACGATCAAGCCCGATACTTTCAGCAATCTGCACCAACTGCCCACGGTCAGACGGATTGCCGCCATCGCTGAAATACGCCTTGAACAACGCCTCCTTCAACGGCAACTGCAAACCCTCGTTCCCGGCCCAATGCAGCAAGCGATGCGCATCAAACGTGTTGTAGATACGGCTGTTGCCATCCGTGCGAAAGGCAAATCCAACTTCGGCACCACGGGCACGAATCGCCTCGCGATTCTTCTGCGATTGCTCCGGCGTCGAGCCGTATTTTTCTTGAATGTGTTCGGCGATGTTCTGCCCTTCGGCAGCCATTTTCGGATTCAGCTCGAACGGCTGAAAACGGATCTCCGCTTGCACTTCATTGCGCAGAATTTCCAGCGCTTCCAGCAAGCCATACAAACCGACAACGCACCAAGGGCAGGAGACGTCGCTGACAAAATCGATTTTCAAAGCGGAACTCATCACACACCTCGCGAGGGGAAATCGTGCGGGAAAGTTTGCACGATACACCTGCCGCAGATTTTTTGGTGACCCTAGCGGCCCCTTCGCGAGCAGGCTCACTACCACCCTTGGAATGCGTTCCCCTGCTCGCGAAGAGGCCCACTCAGACACCACAGACCTCGGTTACAGCAGATTCCCACCCACCACCGGCTCAATCTGCGCCCAATGCGAAGCGTCTTCACGATGCGCCTGCAGATACGGCAGAACCGCCGCGAGCAACGGCTCCTTGAACGCCTCTTGAAAGCGATGCGCCAACCCCGGAATCAGCCGCAACTGACTGCCGCGAATATGCGCTGCCAGATGCACGCCGTGCATCACCGGCAGCAACGGATCGGCGGTGCCATGCACCACCAGCGTCGGCACGCGCAACTGATTGAGCAACGCCACTCGGCTCGGTTCAGCAAGGATCGCCATGATCTGCCGCTTCACACCTTCGGGATTGAACGCCCGGTCATACGACGCCGCTGCCTGTTGCAGCAGCGCCTGCCGATCATCGGTGACCGCCGGGCTGCCTAATGCTGCGAGTAAATCGGCCTGCTGCTCCAGCGCCACTTGCCGATTCGGTGCACCGCGACGGGACAGCAATTGCACCAGCGCTGCACTCGGCGCCGGCAAGCCTTCGGCGCCCGACGTGGTCATGATCAGCGTCAGGCTCTCGACTCGCTGCGGCGCCATCGCCGCCATGTGCTGGGCAATCATGCCGCCCATGCTCGCGCCCAGCACGTGGAATTGCTCAACGTGCAGCGCATCCATCAGCCCCAGTGCATCGTCGGCCATGTCGGTCAGGCTGTACGGCGCCGAGACTGGCAGCCCAAGTTTGTAGCGCAGCACTTCAAAGGTCAGGTTGGCCTCAACCGGCGCCTGACGCCAGGTCGACAGACCGACGTCGCGATTGTCATAACGGATCACCCGAAAACCCTGCTGACACAGCGCGACCACCACCTCATCCGGCCAGTGAATCAACTGCCCGCCGAGGCCCATTACTAGCAGCAATGCCGGGTCCGACGCGCGACCAATGCTTTGATAAGCGATGCTGACTTGTTGCAGATCGACGTGCTCGGTCGGCACGTTGACGTCGCAACGCGCGGCCGCCACCGACGGCGCACCGAACAAAAGCGCGGCCAACATGGCCGCGACCGATAAAAACACTTTGTGCATGAAAAACACCGAAACGCAGAACCCCAGTAGAGCGCGAGTCTGATGAAGTTTGTTCAAGCGCGCTGCCACAGTTGCGTGACAGTTTGATGAAGAGTGCCGAGCGGTCATTGCGCGGGGTGTGAAAAGACCCTGTCGACAGCTTGGTTAACATGAGACAAACTCACCGCCATTGCTGAATCAACAAATTCTATTCATGGAGTCATCGGTGCTTGAGATCCGTCACCTAAAGACCTTGCATGCCCTGCGCGAGGCCGACAGCCTTGTCGACGCGGCTGACCGCCTGCATTTGACGCAATCGGCGCTGTCCCACCAATTCAAGGAACTGGAAGAGCGCCTGGGCATGCAACTGTTCGTGCGCAAGACCAAACCGGTGCGGTTCACCAGCGCCGGGTTGCGCTTGCTGCAGTTGGCCGACGCGACACTGCCGCTGCTGCGTGCGGCGGAACGCGACATCAGCCGCTTGGCTGGTGGCACCGCCGGGCGTCTGCACATGGCAATCGAATGCCACAGTTGTTTTCAATGGCTGATGCCGACCATCGACCAGTTCCGCGACGCGTGGCCGGAAGTCGAACTTGATCTGGCCTCGGGCTTTTCCTTCGCGCCGCTGCCGGCCTTGGCGCGGGGTGATCTGGATCTGGTGGTCACCTCCGATCCGCAGGAAATCGCCGGTATCACCTATGTGCCGCTGTTCACTTACGAAGCGATGCTCGCCGTGGCCAATCAGCACGCGTTGGCGAGCAAGCCGTACATCGTGCCGGAAGACTTGCTCCCGGAGACGCTGATCACCTATCCGGTGGAACGTGATCGCCTGGACATCTTCACCCGCTTCCTCGAACCGGCGGATATTGAACCGGCGCAGGTGCGCACTTCCGAACTGACGGTGATGATGATGCAACTGGTTGCCAGCGGTCGTGGCGTCTGCGGCATGCCACACTGGGCGCTGCATGAATACAGCTCGCGCGGGTATGTGAAGGCCAAGCGGCTGGGCGAGAAAGGTTTGTTTGCGACGCTGTACGCGGCGATCCGTACGGACATGCTGGATGCGCCGTATATGCGCGATTTTCTGCTGACGGCGAAGGACACATCGTTCTCGACGCTGGATGGGGTGAGCGCGGTTCGCTGATCAACATCCAATGCAAATCCCCGTGTGGGGTCAGAGTTGGCGCCACATATGGATCTTGTCGAAGTAGTCTTCGCCGACCCGCACCGCCAGCGGTTCGAGGCCAAACTGGATGAAGCCGCAGCGCTCGTAGAGTTTGAATGCGGCCTCATTGCCGGCGGTAACGGTCAGTTGAATCAGCTGCAACGCCGGATGATTCTGCGCTTCGGCCAGCGCCGCTTGCACCAGCTCGAAGCCCAACCCGTGCTGACGAAAATCCGCTGAAACGTACATGCCAAACAACGTGGCCTTGTGTCGCGCTTTCTCTCGCGGCTCGAAGGCCAGGCCGACGATCCCGGCCAGTTCCCCGGATTCGAACGCGCCGAGCACTACATCCAGCTTGCTGGTCAGGCGCCCTTCCCACCAGCTCAGCGGCATCACCGCCCGTTCGCGCACGCTGGAGGTGAACGCCTGCGGATGGCGGTCATAGGCTTCAAGCATCAGCGCCCGATAAGCCAAGGCATGACTGGCGTTCATCCGTTCGATCCACATGTTCAAGCCGCCCTGCGCTGCTCAAACATCAGCCGTACCGCCAACCCGGCCAGCACAAATCCCATGAAGTAGCGCTGCATCGCCAGCCACCTCGGATTGCTCACAAACCATGACGCAATACCCGCAGCGAACAACGCAATCAGCAGATTGATGGTGAAGCTGACGCTGATTTGTGTGAGCCCGAGAATGATGCTTTGAGTGAACACAGAGCCGTGCTCAGGTGTGATGAACTGCGGAAACACCGAGAGATAGAACACCGCGATCTTCGGGTTCAACGCACTGGTGAGAAACCCCATGGTGATCAGTTTGCGCGACGAGTCCGGCGGCAGTTGCTGCGCCTCGAACGGCGAACGCGCTCCGGGTTTCAGCGCTTGCCAGGCCAGCCACAGCAGGTACAGCGCGCCAGCCCACTTCAACACTTCATAGGCCATTGGCACCGCAAGAAATACCGCAGTCAAACCGGCGGCCGCTGCAAACATGTGCACAAAGAACCCCGCGACAACACCAAGCAACGACGTCACCCCGGCCTTGCGCCCCTGACAGATCGAACGCGAGATCAGATAGATCATGTTCGGCCCCGGCGTCAGCACCATCAGTAACGCGGCAGCGGCAAAAATCAGCAAATCAGGAAGCGGGATCATGGCAAAGTCCTTTGCGTGAATGATCAGGCGATGGCAGTCAGCGAGGCTCGATAAAACGGCAGGATCACATCACGTGTCAATGGCGCCAGATCGACATCACCGTCAGTGGCCGGATCGATCCACAGCACTTCTTCGATTTCAGCCGCAGGGGAAACTTCGGCGTTGATGGTCAGTTGAAAGATATCTGCCTGTACAACAAATCCCGGCTCGTTCGCGGCTGGTGCTGAAAACTGACCCAAGAAAGTCGCCTGCGCCGGATCGATGTGCAGATCCAGTTCCTCTTCCAGCTCACGGGCCAAAGCATGCACCGGCAGCTCGTGCGCTTCGATCTTGCCACCCGCTTGCATGAAGGCGCTGGTGCCGCGTTTGCGCACCAACAGGGTTTGGCCATTGGCGTTAAGCAGCAGCGCGGCGGCAATGCGGATGATGGAGGTGGTTTCGCCGGAAAGCGTCGACATAAAAGCTGCCCTTGATTCAAAAACACCAAGGATCCCATGGCCGGGCGATGGTCGCCACTTGCAAAAATTCGATGCGTGAACGCCGCTCCCACAACGGGATTTGCGGTGGTTCGTAAATTTGTGTCTGGCGACCGAGTATTACCAGCGATACTTTCGTCTGATCGTTTGGTGAAGTTGCCTCATGCAGGCTCACGCCTATATGGGAAACGTGTTTATCCCTGAATCTTCGCTGAATATTCCGAGTCCGAACCAAGGAAACCGTATGAGCCTGTCACTCCTGAGCCGCTACGCCTTCTTTGCCGTCTGCGTGATCTTTACCCTCGCCAGCCTGCCCTTCCTCGAACATGACTGGCTGTGGCCGATCACCGCCGTCACCGCTGTGCTGAGCTTGCTGGGTCTGTTCGATCTGCTGCAGACGCCCCACGCTGTGCGCCGTAACTACCCGATCCTCGGCAACATCCGCTACCTGGTCGAAGGCATCCGCCCGGAGATCCGCCAGTACCTGCTGGAATCCGACAGCGACGCCCTGCCCTTCTCCCGCGCACAGCGTTCGCTGGTCTATTCGCGGGCGAAAAACGAGACCGCCGACAAACCGTTCGGCACGCTGATCGATGTCTATCAAGCGGGTTTCGAATTCATCGGCCACTCGATGCGCCCGGCACCGTTGAGTGATCCGAACAGTTTCCGCGTCACCGTCGGCGGCCCGCAGTGCTCGCAGCCGTACTCGGCGTCGGTGTTCAACATTTCGGCAATGAGCTTCGGCTCGCTCAGCGCCAACGCCATTCGCGCGCTGAACCAGGGCGCCAAACTCGGTAACTTCGCCCACGACACCGGTGAAGGCAGCATCAGTCCGTATCACCGCGAACACGGCGGCGACCTGACCTGGGAACTGGGCAGCGGCTACTTCGGCTGCCGCACCAGCGATGGCCGTTTCGACCCGGAACGCTTCGCCACTCAGGCGCAGAACCCGCAAGTGCGGATGATCGAAATCAAGATGAGCCAAGGCGCCAAACCCGGCCACGGCGGCATCCTGCCCAAGCACAAGGTCACCAAGGAAATCGCTGAAACCCGCGGCATCCTGATGGGCGAAGACTGCGTCTCGCCGTCACGCCACAGCGCGTTTTCCACGCCGATCGAGATGATGCATTTCATCCAGCAATTGCGTGAACTGTCCGGCGGCAAACCGGTGGGCTTCAAGTTCTGCCTCGGCCATCCGTGGGAATTCATGGGCATCGCCAAAGCCATGCTGGAAACCGGCATTCTCCCGGACTTCATTGTTGTCGACGGCAAGGAAGGCGGCACCGGCGCGGCGCCCGTGGAATTCACCGATCACATCGGCGTGCCGATGCGCGAAGGGCTGCTGTTCGTGCACAACACCCTGGTCGGCCTGAACCTGCGCGACAAGATCAAACTCGGCGCCAGCGGCAAGATCGTCAGCGCCTTCGACATCGCCAGCGTGCTGGCCATCGGTGCCGACTGGGCCAACTCGGCGCGTGGTTTCATGTTCGCCATCGGCTGCATCCAGTCGCAGTCCTGCCACACCAACAAATGCCCGACCGGCGTCGCCACGCAGGACGCTTTGCGCCAACGTGCGTTGGTGGTTCCGGACAAAGCGCAGCGCGTGTTCAACTTCCATCGCAGCACCCTCAAAGCCCTGGCGGAAATGCTCGCGGCGGCAGGACTTGAACACCCGTCGCAACTGTCGGCCAAGCATTTGGTGCGACGCATGTCGGCGACTGAAATCAAACTGTTTTCGCAGCTCCACGTGTTCCTGAAACCGGGTGAATTGCTCACTGGGGAAGTGAATGGCGAGTTCTATTCGCGGATGTGGCAGATGGCGCGGGCGGACAGTTTCGAGCCGAACGAAATCGCCGCCGCATAAGCTGCGCAGCGTCAGTCTGTACGACAGGCTGGCGCTTCAAACCTCACGATTGCGAAACAGCACAAAGCGAAAAAAGCAGTACGCCAGCAGCAGATTGATCCCGGTGAACGTCGCCACCGTGACCAACCCATGCAACGCTTGCGCATCGCCCAGCGAGCCGATGCCAAAACTCACCCCGCCCATCACCACAATAAACAGCAGATAGCCGGGCATCGACGTGCCTGTCTCGAAGATGTACAGCACATTCACGTAAATCGTGAACGCGGCGGCCACACAGAACGCGGCAAAATTGCTCGCCGCCTGAGTCAGCCCGCCAGCGCTGCTCATCACGAAAAACACTTGCCAATGGATCAAGGCATCGGCCACGCCGATGACCATGAGTGCAGGGAATCCTTTCATCACCGCTCCTCGCCACCCAGGATTGGACGGAGGCTCACGCTAAGCCTGCAGCCCCTCTTTGGTCTACTGTCAGAAATTACAGGTGAGAGGTCCATTCCGACGAGTGGTGCAGGCTCGTTACCGCAAAATTCGGCTGTGCAGCAGGTCATTTGTCTGTGTTTCGGGCCGGCTATAAACAGCAAAAGATCGCAGCCACCGGTAGCACGTACCGGAAACACGTTCCAAAGTAGGGCTGCCGGAGGCTGCGATCTTTTGTTTCAGAGGCTATGAATCAGGACGCTGAACGTGCCGCCACTTGCGAATCACCGGTGGGTTGCAACTTGAACACATAGAACAACACCGTCAGCAGCACCAGGAACGCCGGGCCGATATACAGCGCCACGCGGGTGTCCGGGAAGTACGCCATCAGGCCGACCACCAGCACCAGAAATGCCAGGGCAAAGTACGAGCTGACCGGGTACAGCCACATCTTGTATTTGAGGCCGGCACGCTCACTGGCGCTCAGGCCTTTGCGGAATTTCAGTTGCGCCAGCAGGATCATCACCCAGGTCCAGATCGCGCCGAAGGTGGCAATCGAGGTCACCCAGACGAAGACTTTTTCCGGCACCAGGTAGTTGAGCAGCACGCCCAGCAACAGCGCAGCAATCGACAGCAGCAAGGCACGACGCGGCACGCCGTTGTTCGAGGTCTTGGCGAAACCCGCCGGGGCCTGGCCGTTCTGCGCCAGGCTGTAGAGCATGCGCCCGGTGCTGAAGATGCCGCCATTGCACGACGACAGCGCGGCGGTGATCACCACGAAGTTGATGATGCCGGCGGCGGTCTTGATGCCCAAACGCTCGAAGGTCATCACGAACGGACTGCCCTGAGTGCCGATTTCGTTCCACGGGTAGATCGACAGGATCACGAACAGCGCGCCGACGTAGAACAGCAGAATCCGCCAGAACACCGAGCCGATCGCATCGGGAATGGTCTTCTGCGGATTCTTCGCTTCGCCAGCAGTCAGGCCGATCATCTCAACGCCGAGGTAGGCGAACATGACCATTTGCAGGGACATCAACACACCGGTCACGCCGTTGGGCATGAAGCCGCCATGGGCCCACAGGTTAGAAATGCCCAGCGCCACACCGTCATTGCCGAAACCGAAAGCGATGATGCCGACACCGCCGATGACCATGGCAATGATCGTCACGATCTTGATCAGGGCGAACCAGAACTCGAATTCACCGAAGGCTTTCACCGCGATCAGGTTGATCGATCCCATGCTGACCAGCGCCGCCAAGGCCCAGATCCAGCGCGGCACATCGGGAAACCAGATGCCCATGTACACGGCCACCGCGGTGATTTCCGCGACGCAAGTCACCAGCCACAGGAACCAGTAGTTCCAGCCGGTAAGGAAACCCGCCAAAGGGCCAAGGTAGTCTTGCGCATAACGACTGAACGAACCGGCCACCGGGTTGTGCACGGCCATTTCGCCGAGCGCGCGCATGATCACCAGGATCGCCAGGCCGCCGAGAATGTAGGAAATCATGATCGCCGGCCCGGCCATTTCAATAGCCTTGGCCGAACCTAAGAACAGACCGACGCCGATACAGGCACCGAGCGCCATCAGGCGAATATGCCGTTCGCCGAGTTCGCGTTTGAGCGGACCGCCCTGAGCGGTATCGCCGTGAGGCAGGGGATTGCCAACTGGCATAGGGGTACAACCTCGTCTTGTTATTGGATAGACCACCGAGTGTCGAAGCGTCGGCCGATAAGCCTTGGCTTGAAATGAAACCGCGCCTGCTTTGTGGGCAGATGCGTCTTGCGGGGCTACCGGCAAGATCAGCGGGGCGTGCAGTATAAAAACCCTGGGGCAGAGCTTTTCACTCTATAAATCACAAGATTCAGCGGGAGTTGTCGCAAAGAGGTCTGTCGACCTGAGGGATCAACTGGCCAGGATAGGAAAACTCGCCACCGAAAACGGCGGCGAGTATTGCACAACCTTGGTGCGTCGTGCCTTATGCAATGGGTTTTGCGTTGAGCAAAACCGGCCTCATGCTCGATGCTGCGTGTCGCAAAGAGAGGGCTTCACTGCACGACCTGAATCGAAAAAAGCTCATCCGGCAAATCCGGTAGCTCGAAGTGGGAGAGGTCTTCAACGCGATCAATGTAATCGGGGTCAATATCATCGAGACGGAATTCGCTGACGTGATACACACGCCCGCCTTTCGTATTTCTAAAGGTTTGGTATGTCGAGGCGAGCGCACCGCTTTCCAGCACCTTATGCAGACCCTCCTTCATGGACTGAATGCTTTCAAATTTCGCCAACCCCGCATTCGGGTCGTAAAAATACCATACTGGCTTGCCGTCGATGACTCTTACTCCTGCGATCATGGCGTGATCTTGGGTGCTGATTCTAAGACTTTTGGAATCAGGCGATGACAGCAGGTCAGCAATGATGTTGTCGGCACTCATGACATCCGGGGTGCCATTCGGATGAAATTTATCACTACGTGCAACCTTGTCCTGAAAACTTCTTAAATCTTTAATGAATTTCTGTGAAGGCGGATTATCTGCCTTGTTAGACACCTTGTAGAAATTTTGTAGAAGTATCTGTTCTTTACCGTAATGAATGGCAACCGCCATCGCATTCGACAGCCCTGCACACTCCCCTTTGGTAGTTAGATCGACATAGGCCGAGTAGTAGCTCTGTGACAATGACGTGACCTTCACTCCCGCGCCTTGACAGTCCTGCAGCAGTAGGCTGGAAAAGTAAGCAGCATCATCGAGCAGCCTTTTTTTTATTTCCTTTGTTAAAGCCCCAATCTGTTCGGGACTCCAGTCAGGCCGGGACGCTAACGTGTATAAATCTTCAAGTTTCATTGTAGGGGTGTAGCCCGTTATCCGTTCCAGGCTTCCACTTTCAAAACCTTTGTTATACGCATGCAAATTATTGGGGGCTTGCGCATTTAATAAATTACTGTGGTATTCCACAAAGTAGCCGGGATGATTTGTATTGGCCCCATAAAGCCGATTTGCACCCGGGGTTTTAGGCGTAAAGGCGCCTGGAGAACCATAGAGCCGGTTCGTTTGAGCGTTGTAGGGATACCACTCACCGTTTTTCAATACGCCCACGCCTGCGACACTTCCGTCAGCCATTTTGAACGTGCCCAACACTGTGGGCCCGTGTTCTTTACCCACCGCATGGAGCAACTTATAGCCATCCGGTGCGTTACGCAGCCAGTCAAGCTGGCGCAAAGCGCGTACTCCGACAAACTTGAGGCCACGGCCTACAAGACCGACTGTCCCCCCTACCAAAGCGGGTAGTGCACTCAACGGATTGAGTTCGCCGATAACAAACGTACCGATGATTTTGGCCGCGCGTAGCGCCTTGGTGAGTGCCGAAACGGACTGGGTCGCGACTTTCGCCAGCTTGGAGACAATGCCCGCGCCAGCGGTGACGAAACCCAATACATCCATGAACAAATCCATGGTGCCGTCGGCGTAGTTGCCCTTGATGAAATTGCTGATGGCAGACTTGAACGGGATCAGGTCCACGACGAAATCCACCGCCGCCTTCAGTTTTGCCGCATGTTTGTCCCTCGTGGTCTGGCCTCTGGCTTCCTGCAGGACTTTTTGGTTGTCCAGGTCCAAATGCTGGGCAAAGGCAAAGGCGATTTCCATGGTCCTCTCGCTGGAGTAACTAAGGGGCGTCGCAAACGGCGGGAGCTTGGAAGTCGCAGTCAATGGCCGATCCGCTTTGAAAAGCTCCGTGGTGTGGATGAGGCTCTGGTTGGAGGGTTGAGGAAACTCCGTTTCCTTTCCTGGATGCTTCTTGTGTAGCCCGATCACACCCTTGTTCAAGTTGATGTAATAAAGGGTTACTTCGCCACTCAGCTCCACCCGCATGGTTAACTCAGGAGCAGTATGAGTTAAATCTCTCCCCCAAAAATCCGAACGAAGCCTGTATACCTTGCTCTGAAAGAAATCGATTTGCCCATATTCAAGTTTTTCCCTGTCGCGCAGTGGCAGTTGGGAAATCAGGTGCCTGACCGTCGCCATCGCGCCTTTCTTCAGTGCAATGATTGTTTTGTCAAACTCGGCTTTGAACTCCTCCTCCACCCCCAGCTCCAGATTTGAGTTAATGTCACGAGTCAGGTATGAATAACGGATATTCTCGGTCCCCCACGTGTAATAAGGCGGACCTCCCATCATCGCAATATCCAAAAGTGAATGCAGGCCCCATGTTCCGGAAAAGACTTCATCGATTCCGTTACCCACCCCTGACCTGGTGTCGTAAAACAGAGGCGTCTCAAAAGGAACTTGGCCTGGAAACTTTTCTTTGAGTTTACTCAGGGCAATTGCCCGACGGCTTGGAATTTCACGGCTCAACAACGTCGATACGTTAAGCCGCTCATTCAGTTGCCGATTGTATTCCTGGGTAATGACTTTCAGTTCTGCATCGGTTACTCGATCATCCGCTTTCTCTTCGATCAAGCCATTGATGAAGCCCCAATCGATCATCGCCAATGTCTGGGCCTGCCTGGCAACGGCAGGTTCATCAAGCTCGGCGTTTTCCGCGCAGATCATTACTTGCCCGAAGCTCATGTTGGCCACCTTCCCCGGCGTCCGGGCTTCAATCACGGCGCAGGCGACCGCCAGATTGACCCAGGCAGCGCTGCCATACCTCACGCTGTCGGGAATCTCTTTGATCAAGTAGACACTGGCGTACCCTGCCAGCACGACATGCGCGGTCAAACCGGACATTGACGCACTGCTCTTTGCAGAAAGTTCAAGGAAATCCCGGAAATTTTTAACGATCGTTGCAGCGGTCTGGCCCCAGTGTCGCGTATCTGCCAGATCAAAGTCAGCAACGTTGCTTCGCTCTCCGATGCCAATAGACAGGTGCCCCAAAAGCAGCTGAATAGCGGCCAATGCATGTTCATCAATACTGACATCGGTAGAAACCGAGTTCATCTTGGTTTGTACCGCGAGACCAAGTGCCTGCCCTTGCGGACCGCGCACCAGGACTTCCACTGCACTGGCAGGATCGGCCAGGGCTTCACTGGAAAGTGGCTGCCCGCCGTTCAGATGATCCAGTACGCCCAAGCCTGGCTTTCCATAGCTGTCGAGCGTCTGAAGGTAACTTGACGCCGCGCTGTAGGCGCTGTTCTGTTGAGCCGTCGTCCAAGGCACTGTCCACGATAATGCCCCTGTAAAATCTCCAAATGGGTGGACCGATATATTGTCAATCTCGGCCAGCAGATCATTCGAATTATTATCAGGCGGCGCAACAACTGCCGACGAAGAACTCTTGAAACCAGACATATTTACTTCCTTGGTGAATTAAATAGGTAAAACCAGCTAAAAGAGAACACCAACATTCGCCCAGAAAGAAGTGCGCATGCATTACCAAGTAAATACATTACTGATCGCAACTCATGCCACGTCATTGATTGCACCATCAGCAAACATTCCACATCACATGAATCTGCCTACGGCAACATCTAAAAACAACATCCACTGACCACTGAAGTAGCCTCGGCACGCGAATACACTCAGCTTGAAGAAGCCTGGGCATCAACCTCACTCATAAAAAGTTGCTTCTTCAGGTCGTCATATACCAAACAAAAAATTGCCAATACCCAGCCACACTTTCATGTGCGCTGTTTACTTTATCAACGACGCCACAACTGCGTAGCGCGACCACGCATGCCTTAGCACAAGAGCCCGCCCCCCTGCACAACCTGACCTCATCCAAAGAAAATCCGCCCGCCCTTCACAATTCCTCCTCTCACCGCCAAACCAGCGTCTAAGCTTCAGTCAAGTCCGATCAATCTGCGTGAATGGATCAATCGACTATGGGCGCTTTGTGGCAAACCGATTCGAGTAAAACCGTGGTTCCGACTGAACGTATGGATGAAGCGTCCCCCCCTGAAAAACCCCGCCGTCGCCGGCACGGCTGGAAGGCGTTCTGGTTGTTGCTGGTGATCATCGCGGTGGTCGTAGGCCTCGCCGCGTCCAAGGAAATGCGCACCTCACGCTTTCAGTCACGGGAACTGAGCCAGTACGCCGCCGCGCTGACCTACAAGCTGGAACCGGGCCCCAGCGAAGCGATTCGTTATCCGGGCAACGGGCCGTTCGATTTGCGTCTGGGCTACAGCTCTCTCGATGAATTCCTGCCGCGCCTGCTCAAACGCGATTACGTGGTCACCGAGCAGACACGCTTTTCTCCGGCCTTGCTCAGCTACACCGACAAGGGCTTGTTCGTGCCCTACTCCGAAAAGATTCAGGCCGGGTTGTCGATCACCGATTGCCGGGCCGCGCCGCTGTACAAATACAACTACCCGCAGCAGCTGTACTCGAACTTCGCCGCCATTCCGCCGGTGGTGGTCAGCAGTCTGTTGTTCATCGAAAACCGTTTTCTGCTCGATCCCAAACAACCGCTGGCCAACCCGGCAGTGGACTGGCCGCGCTTCGGCATGGCGGCGTGGTCGCAGGTGGCAAAATTGCTGCACCTGCCGGGCCAGTCCGCCGGCGGCAGTACCTTGGCCACGCAACTGGAAAAATACCGGCATTCGCCTGACGGCCTGACGGTGTCCGGTGCGGAGAAGCTGCGGCAGATGATGTCCGCCAGCGTGCGCGCCTATCAGGACGGCCCGCAAACCCTCGGCGCACGGCAGAACATTGTTCGTGACTACCTCAATAGCGTGCCGCTGTCAGCGGTGCCGGGCCATGGCGAAGTGCACGGCATGGCCGAGGGTTTACGGGTCTGGTACGGCAGCGACTTCACCAAGGCCAACGAGCAACTGAACAGCCCGGCCACCGACGCGAAAACCATGGCCGACAAAGGCCTGGCCCTGCGTGAAATGCTCTCGCTGATGATCGCTCAGCGCCGTCCTTCGCATTACTTGAACAAGGGCCGCGAAGAACTCACCGACCTCACCGACAGCCACCTGCGCCTGCTCAAACAGAACGGTGTGATCGACGGCGCCCTGGCCGATGCCGCGCTGGCAAGCAAGGTTACCTATCGCGACTGGCAGACCCAGCCGACCATTCAGCCGATTGAAACCAACAAGGGCATCAGCGTTGCCCGCAGCCGTTTGGCGAGCATGCTCAATCGTCCGCTCTACGACCTCGATCGCCTCGATCTCTCGGCCACCAGCACGCTGCAGGGTGACCTGCAAACCCAAGCCACCGACTACCTGAAGAAACTTGCCGACCCGGCCTTCGCCGCGCAAATCGGCCTGCTCGGCGAACGCCTGCTGACGCCGACCAGCACCACGCAAGTGCGCTACAGCTTCACCCTGTTCGAACTGACCCCGGACGGCTCGCGGGTGCGAGTGCAGACCGACAGCACCGACCAGCCGTTCGACATCAACGAAGGCAGCAAACTGGAACTGGGCTCGACGGCGAAGATGCGCGTGCTCACCACCTACCTGCAAATCATTGCCGAGTTGCACGACAAATATGGCGCCATGAGCGTGCCGGAATTGAAGAAAGTCGAAGTGCCCGATCAGGATCGCCTGAGCCAGTGGGTCATCGACTACCTGATCCAGAACAAGGATCACGACCTGTCGAAGATGCTCGGTGCAGCGCTCGACCGCAAATACTCGGCCAGCCCCGGCGAGGCGTTTTTCACCGGTGGCGGTTTGCACACCTTCCATAACTTTCGCAAGGAAGACAACGGGCGCCTGCCGACCTTGCGCGACGCTCTGCGTGAGTCGATCAACCTGCCGTTCATTCGCTTGATGCGCGACGTGGTGCGCTACGTCACCTACTCGGGCCCCAACAGCAGCGCCGAACTGCTCAAGGATGATCGCGACCCGCGCCGGCAGGAATACCTGGCCAGTTTCGCCGACCGCGAAGGCACCTCTTTCCTGCTCAAGTTCTGGAAGAAGTACCGCAACAAAGACACCCAGGCACGTCTCGACACCTTCCTCGACAGCATGCGCCCGACGCCGATCCGCATGGCGGCGGTGCATCGGTACCTGCTGCCGGAAGCCAGTCAGGAAGACTTCAACACTTTCGTGCGCGCGCACCTCAAAGGCGCCAAGCTCACCGAGAAACTCAGCGATGACCGGCTGATCCGCCTCTACGATTCCTACGGCCCCGGCAGCTACGATTTGCCCGATCAGGGCTTTATCGCCAAGGTGCACCCACTGGACCTGTGGATGATGGGCTACCTGCTCAAACACCCGGACGCGACCTTCAAGGATATCGTCAAGGCCAGCCAGTTCGAACGTCAGGAAGTCTATAGCTGGCTGTTCAAGAGCAAGCACAAGGGCGCCCGCGACAGCCGCATCCGCACCATGCTTGAGATTGAGGCGTTTCTCGAGATTCACCAGCGCTGGCAGAAAGTCGGTTATCCGTTCGACCATTTGGTGCCGTCGCTGGCCACCGCTATCGGCAGCTCCGGCGACCGCCCCGCTGCGTTGGCCGAGCTGATCGGTACGATCCTCAATGATGGCGTGCGCATGCCGACCCTGCGCATCGACAGCCTGCATTTTGCCCAAGGCACGCCCTACGAAACCAAACTGGTCAACGACCCGCATGTGGGCAAACGGGTGATGCCGTCGGAAGTCGCCACCGCCATGCGTGAGGCGTTGTCGCAAGTGGTCGATGCCGGTACGGCGAAACGGGTTTCGGGCAGTTTCAAACTGGCCGACGGCACGCCGTTGGCCATGGGCGGCAAGACCGGCACCGGCGACAACCGCATCGAAGCCATTGGCTCCGGCGGGCGGATTCTCAGCTCGAAATCAATCAACCGCACGGCGACGTTCGTGTTCTACATCGGCGATCACCACTTCGGTACGCTGACCGCGTTCGTGCCGGGGCGCTCGGCGGAGAACTTCAAGTTCACTTCGGCGTTGCCCGTGCAGGTGCTCAAAGGCATGGCGCCGATTCTCACCTCTTATCTGCAACCAGGCAGCGACACGGCTTGCCAGCCCACTCAAGTGGCGCAGCGATAGGCTTTGGTAAAACGGTGGTAGCCGGCTATTTTTCTGTTGCTGATTTTGAATCAGTCCAACAAGCAATGGCGTATTTGATCCGCTGATAATTGCGCGTTTTTTTCATCCTCGACGGCGCTAGCCTGATCATCCCTATCGAGACTCAAGGATGATCACGATGTCGGTATCAACGCTGCCTGCAAACGCTGCAGGTACCAGCAAACACTTCACGCTGCTCAAACAAACCATCGGCGACCACTTTCAGACCGCCGCCCCGGAACGTATCCAGGCCTTGGCCCGGAGTTCACGCAAGATTGAACCGTGGCACGTTGCAAGCCCCGAACTCGACGAGAGCAACAAGGCCGCGTGGATCACCCAGAACGCGGCCGATGAAGCCCTGGTCCAGACCCAGGATGCGCGAACCTTTGCCGAACCCTTGCTGCGCCGCGCCTTGCGGGAAAAATACGCGGTGAACGTTGATGTCAGAACCACGCACCTGCTGCTCTACATTCCAAAAAATGGTTCGTGGGGGCTGCCTGATCCATTGGGCGGTATAACCGCTCGCAGCGTCTCGCTACTGGATGCAGCCCTGCACAACTTTGCCGTGGGCGAGTCCTTTATCGAAAAGGACTCGGCGTTCACCAGTCAGCCCGATGCCCGCGGGCAGTTCACTATCCAAAATATCCAGCGCAACATGACCATCAAACAGTTCATGACCCTGTGCCGCGAACTGGACATCGGCAAGCAATACCAGGCGCACTTGAAGCAAGCCCTCAAGCCCATCGGGGTGGTAGACCGGCTGGAACTGAAGAACACACTCAAAGCCAATGAAAAATCGATGTTCGCGAACGCCGCCGCGATGGCGTTGGCCAAGGGCGACATCAGCGAAAACGCGCATTCGGTCGTCACGGGCCTGATGGCGGGCAACACCGGCCTGACCCTGCTCGGCAAGGTCACTGAAGCCTGCGATCTGTCGCTGCTGGGCACCCTGCTGACTGGCATCGTGGTGTTTGGCCCGGTGACGCAACAGGCGACCGGCGACGACCCGATCGTGGTCTACGTGCCCCACGATCCCGAACACCCGTTCAAGCAATACGACTCATGGAAAGCCTTCATTCGTGAGCTGGCGCGACAATTGCGCGAAAACAAAACCGCACCGTCATCGCAGATCAGCTATCGGCAGTTCTTCAGCCAGTTTGTCGATCAACAGCAGCGCGGCCATTTCTTTGCGGGTTTGCAATCGCGACTGACCACGCCGACCTTTCACAGGGATGTTGCGCCCGATCAGCGCCCCGCCTGGCGCGACAGCCCGGTGGAACAGCCCGACCTGCAGTTTGTGCGCACGGCGTTCACCGGTGATCTGGCGGCGCACTTGTTTCAAAGCAAACTCGACAAGGTGCTCAAAGACGCCCGCGAAATTGCCATTTCCACAGCGGACGCTGACAGTCACGCACGCAAGGCGTGGTGGGACAACTTCGCGAAAATCGCCTGGGACATCTTCAATGTCGCACTGATGGTCGCCACTCCGTTCGTCCCCGGGCTGGGCGAAATCATGCTCGCGTACAGCGCGTTCCAGCTCGGCACAGAGGTCATCACCGGCGTGGTCGACCTTGCCGAAGGTCAGTGGAAAGACGCTATCGATCATCTGGTGGGCGTTGTGGATCAAGTGGCACAAGCTGCTGCCATGGTCGCTGGTTTCAAGGCCGGCAAGCCGTTGCTCAACAAAGCCTCGGCGTTCGTCGACGGCCTGTTGCCGGTGAAAATGGCCGGTGGTGAAACCCGTTTATGGAACCCTGATCTGAAGCCCTACCAGCTCAAGGACGTTGGCCTGGCAACCGCGGCCCGTCCCGAGGCCAACGGCCTTCACCCATTCGGCGGCAAGCAGATTCTGCGCGTCGATGAGCAGCATTATGAAGTCGCCCGGGATAGCAAAACCGGCCGACACCGCATCCAGCACCCGCAACGCGCCGACGCCTACATGCCCGAAGTCAGGCTCAACGGTGCCGGGGCTTACGCGATTGAAACCGAGCAACCGCGCACGTGGGAAGACGCCATGTTGCTGCGCCGGCTCAGCCCGTCCGCTGCCGCCCTCAGCGACATCGAACTGCAAACCGCCCGACAGATCAGCGGCACGGATACCGGTGAATTGCGCCGCATGTACGTGGAAAATCGCCAGCCACCTGTGTTGCTTAACGACACCTTGATCCGTCTGGACATCGACCGCAGCATCGAGACCTTCATCGAGCAAATGCGCAGCGATGACCCGGCGGTGTACGGCAAAGCCGACTCCGTCACCCAATTACAGATCATGACGCAGCACGGTATGTGGCCGGAAAATGCCTCGATGCGGGTCATCGACGGTGCGGGCAAGCAGCTCTGGGAGCACAGCGAACCCCTGTCCCCGCCCGGCAAGAAACTCATTGTGCAATTGCAGGAGCGTCAGCTGCTCAACGGCGAATTGCTCAGCACCGTGATGGCGACACTGGACCACAACGGCACGGCGGTGATCCTTGATCAGCCGCCAGGCACGCCGGTCGGCTCGCTCGCCACGCGCACCCAGGCACTGCGCCAGCGGATTGTCGAGATAGCCGAGCGCGAGCGGCAAAAACTCTTCGATGCCGACTACGCCAGCCGTGAAGACACCGCCAAAGCGTCGAACCAGATCGTGCGCAACGCGTTCCCCGAGATCCCCGCGCAAGGCATCGACAACCTGCTGGCTCTGGCCAGCGAATCCGAACGCAAAGTCATCGAGGATGAGGCGCGCCTGCCCCTGCACCTCAAGCGCATCGCTCAGGAACTGCAACTGGAAACCCGCACGGCGCGCAGCTATGAAGGCTTTTACCGCGACGCGTTGATCAGCGCCGACACCGAGCGTCTGGTGCTCAATGCCCTGCGCATTCACAGCGATGCGCTGGGCGAGGTGCGCCTGGAAATTCGCCAGGATCGCTTCGACGGTGAGCTGATCTGCAAGGCCGGCCCGGCGAAGGCAAAGGTCGTGCGCATTCTGGTCAAAGGCACAGGCAACACCTATGAAGTCCGCGACCCGGCCAACACACGGCTTCACGAAGCGGCGGATCTTTACCGCGCCGTGTTGCAAGCCCTGCCGGATGAGCAACGTCAAAACCTCGGTTATCTGCCCCGTGAGGGCGCGATGTTCAAGCAATGGGTGATGGTGAAACTCGAGCCCCCGTTCGAACGGCGCATCGCCCTCGACCCACGCGATCCACCGCCCCCGGTACCGACGCAGGATCTGCTGCTGTTGCGCGGGCCGATGCTGTCGCGATCACCGCGCACGCTGGATGAGCGGGTAGCCGATCTGTACCCGCATTTCAGTCCGCGCGAGGTCAGCCTTTTCGTCAAATCCCTCACCGACCAAGGCGACGCCAGTGAGACCCTGATGCGACTGGAGCAAGAACTCGGCGAGCTGCGCGATACCCTCAACAGTTGGTTGTTCGATCACATCGTCGACTGGGGCATGCACAGTTCCGACTTCATCATGACTGGTGGTAAATACCTCGCCGATCAGATGCTGGAATGTTTCGAACGGCGCAGCGAAGTGTTCGGTAAACAGCCCATCCACTCGCAGGCCGGCTACGCCCTGGACTTGTCCAGCGAAGTACCCGGCTACGACCTCGAACGCTGGTGGAAGAAGCTGCCGGAGCAAAAAAAATACGCGAAACAGATAGATGCGCTGAACGTCGACAACGTGCGTCTGCGCTCAAAACAAACTGGGTTGCTCGACGACTTTCGTCATGTGCGGCAACTCAGTGCACGCAACTGCGAGCTGCCGCGCTTACCCGCATCCATCAGCAACATGCAGGCCCTTGAAGCCCTGCGTTTGAGCGAAAACAAGATTCGCTTGAAGCCAGAGGATGTCGAGCGCCTGCGCCACCTGACCCGTATGGAAATTCTGCGCCTTGACGACAACCCGCTCGGTGCACAGATCAACATCGGGCGCATGCCGCGACTCAAAGTGCTGAGCCTGAACAACACCGGCATACAAACTTGGCCGGAAGGCATTTTCAATCATCGGCGGCCGAGGAGTTTCTTCCTCGACATGCAGCAAAACCCGATCACCGAAATCCCCGACGTTCCCGCTGGCTCGGATCAGGCGTTCATCATTGCCCGCACGCGGATCTTCACCCTCAATCTCACCGATGCAAACCGGCTCGCCTACGAGGCTTATCGAACCTCCGTCGGCTTCAATGCACACCATTTTTATTCCACCAAAGCCAACAAGGAGATGGCTCGCTGGCCGGTCTATGAGGACCGGGTCTGGCACAACCACGCCGGCCTCGGCACTTACCGGCAGGAAGCCTGGGGTGATCTGGCAACGGAGCCCGAATCCAAGGGCTTTTTCAAAGTCATCGAAAAGCTCAGGCAATCGGCCGATTACCTCGCCGATGGAGAGCCGCGCATGGATTTGTCCGATCGGGTGTGGCGCACGATCGAGGCGGGCTATCTCGACCACAACCTTCGCGACGAACTGTTCCTCATGAGCACCTCGCCGACGAGCTGCGCCGATGCCGGGGCGCAGTTGTTCAACAACATGGGGATCAAAGTGCTGGCCTCGGAAGCCCGTTCATCAGCGACCACCGCCGCCGAACTGCAAACTTCAATGGTGACGCTGGCACGCGGCGCCGCCCGCCTTGAAGCGGTGGGTGAAATCGCCAGGAGCGACATGCTTACGCGTACGCAACGCGCCGATGAGGTCGAAGTGCACATGGCCTATGAAACCAATCTGGCGGAACGTCTGGGTCTGCCCTGGCAGTCGAAAAACATGTTGTATCGGCAAATCGCGCAGGTCAGCGAGCAAGCCATTGATCGTGCGTACGACAAGGTCATCGCCGATGAACAGGGTGACGGACTGGTCGATCGCATGCTGGATCTGTCGATCTGGTCGAGCTTTCTCGAAGAGGCTTACCCTGCCGAATACCAGCAGAATGCTCTGACCTTTCAGGACAAGATCGGGCAGTTGGAGGATCTGCGCCGTGCACAGGAGCAATGGGCAGACGCCGCCGATATGGCGCAAGCGCAAAAGGCCTCCTTACGCCAGCAAATGACCACCCTCGCCAAACAGATTCCCGTGAGTGAAAGCCTGATCTTCACCGGTGCCGCGATGACCGAAGAAGCCTACGGGCAAATCTCCATTGACCTGGGTGAACAGAAAAAAGAGCTGGGCAGAAGACTGACCCGTGCGGCGCTGAAAGAGGCAGGCCTCTGATCGGTCAGCGGCGAGACTGAGCAACCCTTCGAGGCGAGCGGTGCCTGCTCCGGCGGACCAGGTCACCGCGATGTTTGAGTGACACGGCTTCCCCACGGGATTGAACGTGCATAGCGTTCACGGCGCCAACGCCTCGAAAATCATGTGCACGCTGCCGTAGTAATGACCCGGCCGATAACCGCCCTCCGGCGGCTGATCGGCCGCCACTTCGAGGCGCACCCGTTTGCCGGGGCGAGCATCAAAATCGCTGACCACCTGATCCGCATCGAGACTCAGACGTTTCTGATTGAAGGTCACGATCAGCGGGATGTTGTCGCTGCCATTGCCATTGCTCAGGTACGGCTCGGCCGCTATCCGTGCAGAGATCGCGCCGTTGCTGTTCTTCACATCGAAGTTCTTGCGCAGCGGCGTGAACTGTCCGGAATCCGGATTGAACGGCAGGTTCTGTTCCAGATGAATCCAGTCCGGCTCCGACGGCAGCACAAAGAACTCCGCCGTCGGAATCGTCACCGAAACCTCGAAGGTTTCACGCTCGCTGATAGCCTGCGCCCGCTCGCTGGCGAGAACCAGCAGCGGCAGCAACAGGGTCATGGGAATGGCCTTGAACATGCTGGTCACCTTGCCCGCTCGCGTTGCGTAGTCATCCTTTGATCTCCAGAGGTTTGCTGTCCTTGCCTTCGATCACCGTGAAGCTGTACTCGCGGCCACTCTGCTTGGCGAACTCGAAGGTGCGACCCGGCAGGATATGGTGCTTGGTGGTGGGCTGGCAGTCGGTTTCATTCTTGGCCGAACAGTCACGGAACTCGTCGATCACCACCACCGAATTGCCCTGGTTGCTGATCCGGTATTGCCCGGCACCGTTGTCGATCACGCTGTTGAAGCGGGTTTGCGCCGGCCGCACGAAAAACACCGTGCCGTAACCGGCCAACACATTGACCCCGGCATTGAGGCTCTTTTTGTAGTCCTCGCGCTCATCGGCCGAGACGGCGAATTCGTCTTCCTTTTCCGGCACCACCGGAACGAAACGCACGCGGAAGTAACGCTCTTTGTCGCGCTCACCCATGTACACCAGACGCGTGCCCTGCATGCCGTTGGCGGGGACGATCAAGCGCGCGGGGCTGGCCAGCAAACCGTCGCGCACGCGGTTGTCGGTCTGGGCCGTGAGCGGTACTTCCCGCGGTGCGCCGTCGCCGTCGTAGACGATTTCGAGGATGTTGACCTTGACGAATGCGGTGCTGTCGCCGCCATTGAACACGCGTTTCAGGTAGGTGCTCTTGTCGGCGTCGAGGTAGTCGTAAACCACCCCGACATTGATCGCCGGAACGGCGTGAGCGGTCAGCGGCAAGACGCCGGCCAACAGCAATGCCCATCGAAATTTCATGTGATTGATCTCCTTATGCTGAACATTGAGCGGGTCAGACTTCCGAATCCCAGATGACGGTGACGTTGGCACGGTAGGTCTTGCTGACCCCGGTGAGCATCTCTTCGACGTCTTTGCTGCCAACTTCGAAGTGCAAGGTGCCCGGTTTGCGGTCGATGTATTGCCCCGGCAGAAACAGCTCGGTGCCACTGCCGCTGCGCACCAAGCGCCGGCGATTGACCGGTTGCCCGGCGCCGTCGGTGATGTTGGCCGGCAAGGTCACGGCAATGTTCAACGGCACGGCGTGACCGCTGGAGGGTTCATAGATCGAGCAGTTATCGCCGCCGTCCGTGTGCTCGCATTCCAGGCGCATCTTGAAACGGCTGGAAGCGGACAGGTTGAAGGTCTGATCGCGGAACAGACGCTCCGGGCGCCGATTGCGCTGCAGCCACGCCTGCCAGCCACCCTGGGGCAGCAACTCGACGCGATTGCCACCGGGTGGGACTTCGACCTTAAGCGTGTGCTCCACGTCGAGGGTGAAGTTGAAGGTCTGCAGATTGTCATCGGGGATCATCAGGTCGCCGAAGTCAAAGTCCCCGCCGGGCATCATGGTGTAGGTGATGCTGCCGGTGTATTGCCCGGTCGACATGCCCAGCGGATTGGGGGTACGCAGTTCGTAGGCGTATTCCATGAAGCTGTAGCGCAGTTGTGGAATTTCCTTGCCCGGGGTGATCGTGCAGGCCCCGGCGTTTTCCGGCACGATCCAGAAAAACCATCCGGAGTTGACGCTGGCAGCCAGAAAACCGGTGCGCTGACAAGGCGACGGTGGATTGTTGCGCCACATGGTGTCCCAGTTTTTCCCGGGCAGTTGCCAGTAACCGACATGGGGTACGTACCAGGTGACACCAATCCCGGCGATCCGCACCTCCACCGTCTCGACTTCGTTGGTTTCCTTGTGGGTCACCTGCACCCGGCGCCAATCCGACGGGACTTTGAACATCGCCCCTTTGCGCGCATCAGGCTCGCCAATGAAATGTGCAGGCATCGGTGCATTCGCTGTAGCCCGAAACGAATTGTCACGCAGGCTTAAGATGCCCAACTGCTGGCATTGCGCTGGAATGTGGCCCAGGCACACCGAGCTGATCGGCGTGGTGTTCTTGAACTTGTTGACCATCGGATTGCCCGGATCCGGGCGAAACACCGCGGTCAGTTCATGGCTTGCCGCCGCCACCGGATTCGCCAGTAATCCCGCCAACACGCCGAGACAAACACCTGCCGACCAACGTTGCATCCGAGTTTTACCGCTGCCGTACATCATTCAACCCGCCTTTTCACTGGTGTGCAGATTTTCTGCCAGGGTGTCCGCCGAGCAGCGCAGATCGCCGATCATCAGCACATTGTTTTCGCTGCGCGCGTTCGCCGTATCGAGGCGGAACTGGCAGAGCAGATTCTCGCCGCGCCGCACTTCGAGGGTCGGCGCCGACGCGTTCATTTCCATCGAGAAAAACCCGTCGACTTCGGTCACACCACGGCTGGCATGATTGATCACGTGGTGGCCCTTGAGCGGCAGCCCCTGCGGGTCGAGCAGGCGACCGAGCACGGTGAAGGTCCTGCTCACGGTGATCTTGCGGTAATCGACGCCGCCCTTGTTCAGGTGATAGCGCGCCCGCGCCGGCTGAATGCTCGCGGAGGGCGTGTGATTGCCTTCGAAATCGAAGCTGACCGAGCTGTTCTTGTAAGCGGTCAGCGGCACGTAATTGCGCCCCGGTCGCAAGGTGGCGCTGCCGCCACTGAGGTCGTCGGCGCGCAGGGCGATCTCGTCGAGATCGGTTTCCACGTCGATGATCATCCCGGCGCCAGCGGTCTGTTGCTGGCTGGTCATGACCACGCGCTGGCCGCCGACGGCGACGGTGCTGTCGAGGTTGAGGCCACCGGTGTAATCGCCGTTGAACGAGGAGCGCTGCAAAAATGCATCGCCATTGACCAGGTCATTCTGGAAATTGGTCATGCCCGACAGGCCCACGCCGTAAGTGTCCGCCAGTGCAGTGACGGAGACGCTTTGCAGCAGGTGATCCTGCAGGGTCTTGCGATAAGACAGCGAGCCATTGTTGTCGCGGCCGCCATCACGGGAGGTGCGTGTGCCGAGACTGCCGGACCACTGCTCACCCGGCCCGCCGAGGGCGATGCTGACACTCAGATCGACCCCGCGATTGCGCGCATCGCCGCTGCTGTAACTGCCCGGTCGATCGAACACCGAGAAGCGCCAGTTGCCATCGCTGCCGAACAACACCGTGCGCTGCGACCAGCCCAGATCGAGCGCGGTGCCGGAAACATTGCCCTCGCTGTAGGAGACGCGGGCGTTGAAGGAATTCTTGCTGTTGAGCCGATGATTGAGCGCCAGCGATGAACTGCTGGTCTGGCCGATGAACACGTTGCGCTGCCGTACACGGGTGCCGTCGGGCAGGGTTTCATAGGTGTTGGTAGTGTCCAGCCAACTGCGGTTGTGAGTGGCAAACAGACTGCCGGAACCGTAGTTGTACATGGCTTGCAGGTCCATGCCGGTGCCGTGTTCTTCGGTCTGATAAACGTTGGCGTACAGGCTGGTGCTGTCGAGCAGGTTCCAGTCGATGGACGAACCGTATTGCTGCTTGCCCTGAATCTGCCGCGCCGACAGGCCAAGAATCACCCGTGGATGCAGCAAGTAATTCAGCGCCGCACCGGCGGTGGTGTCGCCACTGGCCTGCTCGTCCCAATTACTCAGCAGTTTGCTTTCCTGGCCGGCGAACAGGCTGTAGCGCCAGCGTTCATCGTGATTGCGCCAGTTGGTCGGTTTGTAGACCAGTTCTTGAGTCGTCGAGGTGATCTGGCCGTCTTCGATCAGGCGCACTTCGACTTCGTAGATGCCGCCCGGCAATGGCCGGGTGTCGAGGGTCTGCAAACCGGCGGCGACAGCTTGGGTGTTGAGCAGCAAACCGTTGCGATAAATCTCCACCGACGCCTGTCGGTTGGCCGTGACGTAAATCGGGTAAACGCTCGGCGTCGGGCTGTTGACTGCCAGACTGTCGGAACTGCCGTACATCAGACCCACCGCCGTATCGGGGCTGGCGCCGAAGGTGCGCAACTGGCGGGTCAGGCCATCGGAGCCGGGGGTGAAATAACCGAGGCGCAGAAACGTGCCGGGCAATTCACGCTGGGCGAACAACTCGTGCACGGCGTGGTACAGGGTGTCGTCGGGATCGCCGAGGCGCGCCAGTTGCAGATTGAGCCGCTGGGTCCAGTTGCCGAGGCTGCTGCTGGCCTCCAGGCCATAACGCCCGCCGAGGTCCTGATCCTGACCACCGTTGAGGTTCAACTGGTTGCGCACGATCAGCCCGGTGCTGCCGTTTTCCGGCAGTTCGTAATAACGCGCGGCGGCGCTGTCGCGCTCGGCGTTTTCCGTGGCGATCGACAGCAATGAACTTTGCAGGTTGTAGTGCAGCGCGATCAGCTGTTCCGGGCAATTGCTCTGGCAAGCACCCAGCGGGGCACCTTGTTGCAGATACGCGGCCCAGGCTTCGCGCTCTACGGCGGGGATCTGGGTGTCACCAACGTCGGTGAATTCCAGCAGGGTGACGCGATCATCCTTGCTCAATACGATCATCGCCTCACCGAGAAACTGTTGATCACGCTCCACTCGAACCGCCAAGGGCACGTCGAAAAAGTGCTCTTCGAAATCCGCCGGCAAGCCTTTGGCCTGCGCCAGCAAACTGCGCGGTGTCGTGCCGTTGTCGTTAGTTGCGGCCACGGCGCTGGCACATAAAAAAAGCGCGAGCGCGGCCGCGATGGGCGTCATCGGGAACATGATCTTGATATCCAGGTTACATAAGAAGTCGAGCCCCGACGGTTATCACTGGATAACCGCCGGGTGCGACTATTGAACAATTAACGCTTTATTCAACAGCGGCGATGATCAGGGTTTGATAACCGGCTCGAAGACCACCGCGAAACTGCCGGTGTAGTTGCCGTTCTGGTTCGCCTGAGGGGTGGCGGCCTTGATGCGCAGGGTACGTTGCACACCCGGCACCGACTCGATTTCGTTGACGATTTCGGTCGTGGTATTACCCAGTTCGATACCACCGACCGACACGGTCAGCGGGATATTGTCACGGCCGTTGTACAGCGATGCAGTGCCGTCGATCAGCGCGTTGATCGAGCCTTTCGGGTCGGTGTGCTTGAGGTTGAAGATGTGGTCGATGGTGGACATTTCACCGCTGTCGAGCTGGCTCATGACCTCGTCACGGCCGAAGTCCGGGTTCTGCGGTTTGATCACGAACAGCGAGGTCGGAACGAAGGCGCGGACGTTGATGACCTGCGGATACGGTTCTACAGCGAAAGCCATCGAGGAGCTCATGGCCAGACCTGCGAGCGAAGCGGCGATTGCGAGTTTCTTGAACATCGTTCAGTACCTGTTTTCTTGATGAGGATCGGATCATTGAAAGTTCAAACAACGCCTGCCTGAATTGAGCCGTGTTGGTTTGGACTTTCAACGCCGAGGCATCATCAACTTTTAATTCAAGAAAGTAAGCAGGCAACTTCCGACGATCGCGTAGTTAAACGCCCTCGCAATACGCCGGAAAAAAGAACGAAAAACCCAGATCGAAAACGGTGACTGTAAGTTTCGCCTTACATACAGTTTTCATGGAAAAACCATACAGGGATTACAACTAATAAATACAGGCTAATTGCATGAGATAACATCTAAGCGGCGAATTAATAGAGCGATAGCTTTAACTTTCCGGACATTAATCCTCGGCAAAAGCAATTGAAAGAAAAAACTGTGGATTTGCCGGTCATGCCGTCTGTTCGTGCGCCGTCACCGCTCGTCGCCTGAAGGATGCGTCTGACAAAAACGCCTTGCGAAATCCATAAGATATATCTTACGTTGTATCTAAACACGACGAGAGAGAAAGCAAAAAATGAGAGACCATCATTCCCCCCACCGCGAACACGGCGACGGCCGCGACGGTTTTGAGAAACGCCCCGGTCGCGAACGCGGCGACGGCCGCGACGGTTTTGAGAAACGCCCCGGTCGCGAACGCGGCGGTCGAGGCCCCCGGGTGTTCGCCCCCGGTGATCTGAAATTGCTGCTGCTGGCACTGATCGCCGAGCAGCCGTGCCACGGTTACGACCTGATCCGCCAGATCGAAGGCATGTTCGACGGCGCCTACAGCCCGAGCCCCGGTGTGATCTACCCGACCCTGACCTTTCTCGAAGAAAGCGACCTGATTGCCGGCGACGCCGAGGGCGGTAAAAAACGCTACAGCGTCACTGAGGCCGGGCGCTTGTCGTTAAGCGAACAAGCCGTGGCGCTCGATGGCGTACGCATGCGCATCGATGTCAGCAAACGTTCGCTGCGCGGCCATGATCGGCCGGCGGAAATTCACGAGGCGGTGCACAACCTGCGCCATGCCCTGCAAATGCACCACGGGCGCTGGAGCCCGGAAGAAATCCTGCGTGTGCGTGACCTGCTCAACGACACCGCCAAAGCCATCGTCGACGGCCCTGCCGTTCAACCTGCCTCGGAGAAAGCCGAATGACTGCAGTCGATACCCAAACCATTCACCGCGTGATGCACGAAATCAAACGCCGCAAGCTCGAAGTGCTGCGCGTGATCGACCTGACCCCACGCATGCGCCGCATCACCCTCGGCGGGCCGGAGCTGGCCGGGTTTATCAGCCTCGGTACGGACGATCACGTCAAACTGTTGTTCCCGCAGAACGCCGAACAGACCGCTGCGCTGGAAACCATGGTGCTTGGCGCCGGCAAGGACGACGGGCCGAAGCCGGAGATGCGCGACTACACCCCGCGCCGTTATGACCTGGATGCGCTGGAACTGGACATCGATTTCGTCCTGCATGGCGACGGCCCTGCGTCGACCTGGGCGGAACAGGCCACTGTCGGCCAGTTTCTGCACATCGGCGGGCCACGCGGCTCGATGATCGTGCCGGACATTTTCGACAGTTACCTGCTGATCGGCGATGAAACCGCCCTCCCCGCCATCGCCCGCCGCCTCGAAGGCCTGGCGGCCAATCGCAAGGCGCTGGTGGTGATCGAAGTGGAAAACGGCGCGGAGCAACAAGTGCTGGAGAGTGCAGCGCAGGTCAATGTGATCTGGGTGCTGCGCGAAGGTGGCAAGGACAACCTGCTGACCACGGTGAAGCAGTTGCAGGTACCCAAGGGCAATCTGTATGCGTGGGTGGCCACCGAGACCAAGGTGTCACGGCAGATTCGCCGGGTGCTGATCGATGAGCATGGGCTGGATGAACAGCTCATCAAAGCCGTCGGCTACTGGCGCGCCGAAGGCACCTCCGAAGAGGACTGAGAACCGTGTGGGAGCGGGGCTTCTCTCTAAAGAGTCC
>NZ_JBOBDR010000018.1:0-113321 GCF_050586545.1 Pseudomonas sp. WC2
GCGGAATCAGCGCGATCAGGCGTCCGACGTCGTCGTAGTGGTATTCGGTGACGGCGCCGAGCGCATCCTGCTCGGCGATCAAGCGCCCGGCAGCGTCATAAGCCTTGAGCTGTTCACCACCATCGGCCTCGACCTTGCGCACCAGTCGCGCTTGATCGTCGTGGACGTAAACCTCTTCGGTGCCATCGACGTAATGCACCGTGACACGGCCGTCGTCGCCCCAGACGTAACGGGTGTTCATCTGCGAAAACGAGGCCCAGTGCCTTACGCAACGGGCAGCCTTACCAGCGCGTTCCCACTCCCAGAAGAAACTCGCGCCCCCAGCCAGTTGCCGTTGGAGGATGACGTTGGCATCGTCGTAGTCGTACCGCTCGCTGTCGCCCACGGCGTTGGTCGCGGCCAACAGGCGTTGGCGGGCGTCGTAGCAGTAACTGACCAGGGTCTGCTCAGTCGCCCATTCGCCGCGCTGAAAAACCTGGTAATCAACCGCGATCAACTGCGCCCGGTCATAGCGCAACAGCAACGAGCGCCCGGCACCGTTATCCAGTCGGTGCACCCTGTCAGACCGATCACGCTGCACCGTCAGACGATTGCCATAGGCATCGCTGATGGCCGTCAACCGCCCCGCACGAAAGTGATAAAACCGCGCCGCGTCCCCCGCCAGCGCAAGAATCAGCTCCTCCGGTTCATCGCCAAGAAAGATCGCCGCCCGCGACAGACTGTTGTGAATCGCCGGTCGCGAGACGTTCGGCAGCGGAAACTGCGTACGCCGGTTTTCGTGATCGACCCAAACAACGTCATCAGCCAAAAACTCCAGCCGATGCGCCAGCGAATGACTCCAGCCAAACCCCAACCCAACATCAATCTCGACAGCGCTGCTGCGATACAAACGGCTGAACTCAAACGGCAACACGCCATCGAGCACGCCATCGGTCAGGGTCAGCAATTCCTCGCCGGTGACCATCGACACCGGACATCCGTTGGTGCAGGTCAGCGCTGCGCAATCGGCGCTATCACCGTTGGGGTTTTTCGCCTGATCCGGCGAGTCGTCGTGCGGCTCATGCCGTTCCATCCGGGTCGAACCACCCGGCTTGTCCCGCACAAGAGGCGCTGGATTCGGCACCGTCAACACCACAGAATCGGCCTGACGAATATTCAGTGGAATCGACGGTGTCGGTTTCAGCTCAGCATCACGCGCATGGAGCGCCAAGGGCCGCAAAACGCTCGCATGTTTGCTCAGCTCGGGCGTCGAGTTCAGCTCCGCCAACCGCACCGCCGAAGCCGCCAACCACTCCCGCGCCCGTGGCGACTTGACCTTCGCCAGCACCTTGTTGCTCAGACGCAGCGGAACCCCGACACCACCCGACACACACATCAGCAGAAAACTGATCAGCAGTTCGACCCGAACCTCGGCCACGACTTCGGCCAGATACTGCGGCGGCAACATCTTCAGCCAACTGGTGAACGCGGCCAGATGAATGAACAACAGCGGTTCATCGCTGAGCATCAGCAGAGCGTTGGCAATGGCTTCGCTGGAGGCGTTTAGCAGCGCCTCCAGCTCAACCGCGCTCAGATATTCCAGCAACTTCTCGCTGTTGGCCTGCAAGTCGGCAAGGAGGGCGAAAACCTGCTTGATGTCATCCCAGACACCATTCAAGGCATTCTCGAAACCACGCCAATCGGCTCGCTGCAACTGCCCGTAACGGTCAACAAACCCGGCGCTGGAAAACTCTTTCCACTGCGGCTGAAATTGCGCCCATTCACCGCGCAACCAGCTTTCGAGATTGCCGAGAACCGCTTCATAAGATGCATACAGCGTCTGCACATGGTCGCTGGAAACATCGGGAAAAAAGGTGATGCGATAACGCTGGCCCCGCTCGCAATCGTGCACTTGCAGAATGCCGCTCGGGCCGATCGTGTGGCGCAGTGGTTCGCCGAAAGTCAGCGCGCCGCCGACATCGGCGATCACCGGTTCGAGCGTGACCGGCGTGTCGCCGATCGGCACAAACCGTGCGGCCTCGAACATGTGCACCAGGGTCAGCGCGCCACTGGCCGGACACATGACCACCGCGGAAGTGATCGGCTGGCGGGATTGGATCGGTGCACTGAGACGCACGTCATTGCCGACGGTGAACACCTGTTCGACGTCCAGCGCCGTGCCTGTCCAGAACTGCTCGGCCCAAGCCTCGTAGTTGTTCAGGCACAGGCGAAATTCGCGGATCAGGGTTTCAAAATCGGGGTGTTCAGGATTGAGCGCGGCGACTATCAGCAAGCCGATGCTGTTGTTCAGGGCCAAGAGTCGATCAGGTTGAAACATTCACAGTCTCTCGCGCACATAAAAAGGTGCGGGGACTTTGCGGGGGATCAAACAGGAAAGAAGTCGGGCGAGTAGGTGAAGTCTGTAGGATGTTTCGCTAAATGCTTGCGAGTCGTTCATCGCGGCAACGGACATTGGCCGTTGCCCAATGTCCGTCGGGCTCGTTATGCTGCTGAACCCTTTAATCAGATCCGAGCAGCGACCTGTATCAAGTCGCCTGGGATGTCTTTGTTAACGGATCCGATGATGAATGCACCGCTGAAGGCGTTCGGCCCGATCAAGGCCGTGATTTTCGATATGGACGGTTTGCTGCTCGACACCGAGGGCATTTACACCGAAGTCACCTCGCTGATTGCCGGGCGCTATGGGCGAACCTTCGACTGGAGCATCAAGCAGAACATCATTGGTCGCGGTGCCAACGACCTGGCGAACTACGTGGTGCAGGCGCTGGATCTGCCGATCACCGCTGAAGAATTCCTGGTGATCCGCGAACCGTTGATGCGCGAGCGTTTTCCCACCGCGCAAGCCATGCCGGGTGCCGAGGAATTGATCCGCCATCTCAAGGCGCACAACATTCCCATCGCCGTGGGCACCAGTTCTTCGCGTCAATCGTTCGGCCAGAAAACCACGCTGCACCGCGACTGGTTCGCGTTGTTCGATTTCATCGTGACGGCGGACGATCCGGAAGTCGGCGCAGCGAAACCGGCACCGGATATTTTCCTCACCGCCGCTCGACGTCTGGGCGTCGCGCCTGAGGATTGTCTAGTGTTCGAGGATTCGCCGTTTGGCGTGACCGCTGCGAAAGCCGCCGGTATGACCGCGATTGCGATTCCGGATGCCGCCATGGCCGATGAAAAATACGCACACGCGGACGGGATTCTTCGTACGCTCAAAGCCTTCACCCCGAGTGATTGTGGTTTGCCAGCGCTGGAATGGGCTTAAACACCTGATGCACAAAAACGCCGCCCCTCCGTTAAAGGAGGGGCGGCGTTTTCGTTCAGCCGGAAAATCAGGCCCCGAAACCACCGTCGATGGTCAGGCTGGCTCCGGTGATGTAACCGGCTTCCGGGCCTGCCAGATAGGCGACGAAACTGGCGATCTCTTCGGCTGTACCGTAGCGCCCGACGGCCATCAGCGGGATCAGGCTTTCGGCGAAGTCACCGTGCGCCGGGTTCATGTCGGTATCAACCGGGCCAGGTTGCACGTTGTTGACGGTGATGCCGCGTGGGCCCAGATCGCGAGCCAGGCCTTTGGTCAAACCGACCAGCGCCGATTTGCTCATTGCGTACACACCGCCGCCGGCGAAGGGCATGCGGTCAGCGTTGGTGCTGCCGATGTTGATGATGCGTGCGCCTTCGCCCATGTGTTTAGCGGCTTCCTGGGAGGCAATGAAGACGCTGCGAATGTTGATTGCCACGGTCTGGTCGAAGTCTTCAAGTTTGAAGTCTTCCAGCGGCGCGACGGCCAGTACGCCAGCGTTGTTGACCAGAATGTCGACTCGGCCAAAGGCTTCGACGGTTGCGCTGACGGCGTGGCGAATGGCGGCGGCATCGGCGCTGTCGGCCTTGATCGCCAGAGCTTTGCCGCCAGCGGCGGTGATGCTGTTCTGCAATTCTTCGGCCTTGGCGGTGGAGCTGACGTAAGTGAAGGCTACTGCAGCGCCTTCAGCGGCCAGACGTTTGACGATGGCAGCGCCGATACCACGGGAACCGCCTTGAATCAGAGCGACTTTGCCGCCGAGGTGTTGAGTGGTCATGTTCGATCTCCAGACTATTCAAGGCGAAATGCCTTGGTGTTGGTGCCGAGTATCGGCGTGGTATCGACAACTGTGTAGACCATGATTGCTATAGTCTGTGTAAACCAGAAGTTTATAGTGGCGACCATGGAAACCTTCAGCAGCATCGAATGCTTCGTGCGCAGTGCCGAGGTCGGCAGCTTTGCCGAGGCCGCGCGGCGCCTGAGTCTGACCCCGGCGGCAGTCGGCAAGAGTGTGGCCAAGCTCGAGGGGCGGCTCGGTGTGCGGCTGTTCCAGCGTAGTACACGCAGCCTGACGCTGACCGAGGCCGGGCAGCTTTTCCTCGATCAGGTCAGTGGCAGCCTGACGACCATTCAAAATGCCGTGGCCAATCTGTCCAGTGTCGAAGGGCTGCCGGCGGGAACGCTGAAAGTCAGCATGGGCGCGGCGTTTGGCTGCCTGCACATCGTGCCGATGCTCGGTGAGTTTCTGCGGCGATATCCAGCGATCAATCCGGACTGGCATTTCGATAATCGGCAAGTCGATCTGATCGGGCAGGGCTTCGACGCGGCCATCGGTGGCGGCTTCGAATTGCCGCAAGGGGTGATCGCGCGCAAGTTGACCCCGGCGCACCGGATATTGGTGGCGTCCGCTGATTATTTACAGGCTCATCCCGAGATCGTCGAGCCGGAAGACCTCAGTCAACACGACGGCATTCTGATCCGCTCACCGCAAACCGGGCGCGTGCGTTCCTGGCAGTTGACCGGGCGCAATCCGCAGAATTGTCAGCCGTTGACGCTCCGGGCGCGGATGACCATGAGCGATTCCGAGGCGGCATGCAGGACGGCGGCACAAGGTTTGGGGATTGCGCTGGTGAGCATGCCGTTTGCGGTCGGGTATCTGGAGGCGGGGACGTTGCAGCGGGTGTTGCCGGACTGGTTTGTCGATGATGGCAATATTTCGATTTACTACGCCGAGCATAAATTGTTGCCGGGGAAGACGCGGGCGTTTGTGGATTTTGTGATTGAGCAGTTTGCGGAGTGCGGGTTGGCGCGGCGGTTTAGTGCGATTTGAGCAAACTTGATACCGAGGCGCGGCCTTCGCGAGCATGCTCGCTCTCACATTTGGAATGCATTCCCCCTGTGGAAGCGAGCCTGCTCGCGAATGGAGCGACTCGGTCTACGATGATGACCTCAACGGGCAAACCGCCCCGGCCAGCCAATAATGTTCTTCGGTCGCGGCGTCGCGTAAGTCCGCACTTTCGACGTCGACAGGCGTAAGCGCACCAGCGATTCCGCAATCGTCACCGCCGCCGTCACGCCATCCACCACCGGCACGCCGGTACGCCGACGAATCTGTTCATCGAGCCCGGCCATGCCGCCGCAACCCAGGCAAATCACCTCGGCCTTGTCCTGCGTGACGGCCAATTCAGCCTGATGCACGATCGCTTCCAGCGCACGCTGCGGCTCGTGTTCCAGCTCCAGAACGGCCAAACCACTGGCACGCACTGAAGCGCAGCGATCCCACAAACCAGACAGTTTCAGCCGATCCTCAATCAGCGGCACGGTGCGATCCAGCGTGGTCACCACCGAGTACGCATGGCCGAGAAACATTGCCGTGCTCGCCGCCGCATCAGTGATGTCCACCACCGGCACGTTGAGCAATTCCTGCAAACCTTCGCGGCCATGTTCGCCATAACCGGCCTGAATCACCGCGTCGAACGGTTGATCGTAGGCCATCACCCGATCCATCACCGCGATGGCGGCCAGGTAACTTTCGAAATTGCCTTCAATCGAGTCGGCACCGAAGAATGGGGTCAAACCGACGATTTCGGTGCCGGGCGACGCGACAGCCTGCGCCGAGCGCGCAATGGCATCGGTAATGGATTCGGTGGTGTTGACGTTGACCACGAGAATTCGCATGGGGACATCCTTATAGCGGGCAGTTCTGCGGCCCGAAATCCGGGCCGCGAGGGAGTTAGTGGCAGACGTTGTCCACCGCGATCGATTCGCCACTGACATCGGCGTAGTGCGGCTGACGCTTGGCGATGATCAGGTAAAGCATTCCGGCGATACCGGCACCGATCAGCCAGGAAAACGGCGAAACACTGTGGAAACCGGGAACCAGCGCCAGGACGATGGCGATCAGCGCCGCAGGAATAAACGCCGCCACCGCGCGGAAATTGATCCCGCGGCTGTAGTAATAAGCGCCATTCGGTTCGTCGCTGTAGAGCTGCGGGACGTTGACCCGACCTTTGCGGATCAGCCAATAGTCGACCATGATCACGCCGTACAACGGGCCGAGCAGGGCGCCGAGGCCGGACAGGAAGTACACGATGACCAACGGGCTGTTGTAGAGATTCCACGGCAGGATCAACACGGCGATGGTTGCGCTGATCAGTCCGGCGCGGCGGAAGGTCAGGTACTTCGGCGCCAGATTGCTGAGAACAAACGCCGGGGCGACGAAGTTGGCCATGATGTTCACCGCGACGGTGACGATCAGGAACGCCAGGCAACCGAGCACCAGGAAGAACGTGTTGGGGATCGAGGCGATGATTTCGGTAGGACTTTCAATGATCCGGCCATTGATCTGAAATTGCGCGCCACAGAGCAGGACGGTAATCGCGGCGAACACCAGAATATTCACCGGCAAACCCCAGAAGTTTCCTACCTTGATGGTCTTGCGGCACGGCGAAGAGCGGGCGAAGTCGCAGAAGTTGAGAATCAGCGTGCCGTAGATCGCCAGCCACAACGCGCCGCCGGCAAAGATGTTGCGCCACATCTCGGCACCGGTCAGTGGTTCGCGGATCGACCAAGCGATGGTCGCGTTGGCCTGGAAGTACATCCACGCGGCAAGGGCGGCGACCGTCAGCAAAATCACCGGCCCGGCAAACGCCTCGTAGCGGCGAACCATCTCCATGCCGTAGGCGAGAATCGCCAATTGCACGAACCAGATCGCCACGAAGCACACCCAACCCAAGGTCGAGAGGCCAAGGATCGAGTTGTGGTCGTATTCGGCGAAGCCGGGGTGCACCGCAGTGAGCAGCACGCGGAAGACAACTGACGCCAAATACGTCTGAATTCCGAACCAGGCGATGGCGATAACTGCCCGGATCAGTGCAGGAATTTGCGCACCATGAATGCCGAAACTGATCCGGCTGATGACAGGAAACGGCACTCCGGTTTTTTGCCCCATGTAACCGGAAAGGTTCATGAAGAAGTACACCAGCGCCGCACCGATCCCCAGCGACAGCAGAATCTGCCAGCCACCCAGGCCCAAGGCGTACAGGCCGATGGCGAAGGAGTAGTTGGCGATGTTGTGCACGTCGTTCGTCCACAGGGCGAAGATGCTGTATTTGCCCCAGCGGCGACCTTCGGCCTTGGTCGGCGCGAGGTCACTGTTGTGCAGGCGGGGACTGAGTTGTAACGGCTCGCTCATACCGTCACGAGGTAACGGTTGGTCGAGGGCAGAGGCGGGCAGATTGAGCGCGATATTGTTGGAGAGACTTGTACGCATTCCGGCAGGCTCCTGATGTTCAGGGCCGCGATGACTGTGCATAAGCCGTCAGGCTCGACAAATCTTCGTCGCGGCAGTGAAAGCATCACTGGTTACGGGGCATCTGCAGCCTGTACGGGATAGGGCGCTTCAGGCTTGCGGATCGAAAGTGTGTGTATGTTTTGCAGTTTTGTATACAAAACATGTATGCACTAAAGCCAGATTTGTGCCAGTTACGGATCTATGGGTGGCGTTGCTCATTTCGAAAAGTTATCGATGATGGGTAAGCCATTGAAAATAAGTGCTTATAAATTGACCGTTTGAACAGGAATTTTTTTTTGCCGCAAGATTTATGAGGACGGCGAGGAAGAGGGATTTTCAGGCGGGATGTAACTTTTAAGGGCGCGGAAACAAAAAAGTGCACACATAAATGGCACCGATGGTGACAGTCGTGTGTACACATTTTTTTTGTGTCTATATAGAACAGTGTGGGAGCCAGCCCTGCTGGCGATGGAACTCGGTCAGTCAACATTGCATTGACTGACAAGTCGCCATCGCTAGCAGGGCTCGCTCCCACAGGGGAACCGGTGTGGCTGGGGCTATGCCTTGCTGATGATATTGCCCGCATGCAGCCCGCATTCTTTCTGCGTCGCTTCTTCCCACCACCAACGCCCCTCGCGCTCGTGCTGGTTCGGCAGGACAGGGCGGGTGCACGGTTCGCAGCCGATGCTGATAAAGCCGCGCTCATGCAGGCTGTTGTACGGCAGCTCGAGCATGCGGATGTAACCCCAGATCTCTTCGCTGGTCATCTGCGCCAGCGGGTTGAATTTGTACAGGGTGCGTTCCGGTGTGGAGAACGCAGTATCGATTTCCATCGCTGCCACGGCGCTGCGGGTGCCCGGGCTCTGGTCGCGGCGCTGGCCGGTGGCCCAGGCTCTGACGCTGGACAGTTTGCGGCGCAGCGGTTCGATCTTGCGAATGCCGCAGCATTCGCCATGGCCGTCCTTGTAGAAACTGAACAGGCCTTTTTCCTTCACGAACGGTTCCAGTTTCGTGTAGTCCGGCGAGACGATTTCGATGTCGATCTTGTAGTGCTCGCGCACTTGCTCGATGAACCGGTAAGTCTCCGGATGCAGGCGACCGGTGTCGAGACTGAAGACTTTGACGTTCTTGTTGAGCTTCCAGGCCATGTCCACCAGCACCACATCCTCGGCGCCGCTGAAAGATATCCACAGATCATCGCCGAACTCGGCAAACGCGAGTTTGAGGATGTCTTGCGCGGATTTGTTGGCATAGGTCGTGGCGAGTTCCACGACGTCGAACGTTGGGCTCATCAGGGCGGCTTCCTACAGGTCGGTGGCGCTGGGCGCTCTATATGGGGCCGATGGTAACAAAAAGCTGCACGGCTCGGGGCGCACTGTGCGTTGCGCGTGCGGATTCGAGCCGCTAGAGTTCGGCCTCGCTCGACTCAAATAATCAATACAAACGGGAGTGTCTTGTGGAAATTGCTTGCCTGGATCTTGAAGGGGTGTTGGTGCCGGAAATCTGGATCGCCTTCGCTGAAAAAACCGGAATCGACTCCCTCAAGGCCACCACCCGGGACATTCCCGATTACGACGTGCTGATGAAGCAGCGTCTGCGCATCCTCGATGAGCACGGCTTGAAGCTGTCGGATATTCAGGAAGTGATCGCCACGCTGAAGCCGCTGGACGGCGCCGTGGAATTCGTCAACTGGCTGCGCGAGCGCTTTCAGGTGGTGATTCTGTCGGATACGTTCTACGAGTTCTCGCAGCCGCTGATGCGCCAACTGGGCTTCCCGACTTTGCTGTGCCATCGTCTGATTACCGACGAAACCGGGCGGGTGACCAGCTATCAGTTGCGTCAGAAAGATCCGAAGCGCCAGTCGGTGCTGGCGTTCAAGAGCCTGTATTACCGAGTGATTGCGGCAGGGGATTCGTACAACGACACGACGATGCTGGGCGAGGCCGATGCGGGGATTCTGTTCCATGCGCCGGAGAATGTGATTCGCGAGTTTCCGCAGTTTCCGGCGGTGCATACCTTTGCCGAGTTGAAGCAGGAATTCTTGAAGGCCTCAAACCGCGACCTCAGCCTGTAAGCCTGGTTACCTGATGATCGTTCCCACGCTCTGCGTGGGAATGCCTCAACGGACGCTCCGCGTTCGGCCTTGGATGGGACGCGGAGCGTCCCGGGCTGCATTCCCACGCGGAGCGTGGGAACGATCATTACTCAGAGGTTCTGCAGGGTGTCGAGGAGGATTCTGACTTTGGTAATCGACTCCTGATACTCGGCCTGCCAGTCCGAATCGGCAACAATCCCGCCACCGCCCCAGCAGCACACCTGCCCATCCTTGACCAACAGACTGCGAATCGCGATGGAGCTGTCCATCTCGCCGCGCACGTCCAGGTACAGCAACGAACCGCAATACAAACCGCGTCGGGTCGGCTCCAGTTCATCGATGATCTGCATCGCACGAATCTTCGGCGCACCGGTGATCGAGCCGCCGGGGAAGCTGCCGGCGATCAAATCCAGTGCGTCGCGATCATCCGCCAGCTCGCCGGTCACGCTGCTGACCAGGTGATGCACGTTCGGGTAACTTTCCAGACTGAACAACTCCGGCACCCGCACCGAACCGATGCGGCAGGTGCGGCCGAGGTCGTTGCGCAGCAGGTCGACGATCATCAGGTTTTCCGCGCGATCCTTGGGGCTGGCCAGCAGTTCGGCGGCATTGGCCGCGTCTTCGGCTGGCGTGACGCCACGCGGGCGGGTGCCTTTGATCGGGCGGGTTTCGACCTGACGCTGGCTGACTTTGACGAAACGCTCGGGCGACAGGCTCAGCACCGCGCCGCCATCGGGCAGGCTCTGGAAACCGGAGAACGGTGTCGGGCAGGCTTCGCGCAACTTGCAGTAAGCCAGCCACGGATCGCCCTGACACGCCGCGCGGAAACGCTGGGCGAAGTTGACCTGATAGCAGTCGCCAGCCTGGATGTAATGCTGAATGCGTTCGAAGGCCTGACGGTATTCGTCTGCCGAGAGGTCGGCGGCCATCGCGGTTTTCAGCTTGAACGGAGCCAATGCACTGACGACTGGTTGCGTGAACAACGCGATCAACCGCTGTTTCTCGCTGTCGAGCACCGACGGATGAAAAACCAATTGGCTGGTAGCCGCATGGTGATCACTGATCAGCGCCCAGTCGTACAGGCCAAAACGCGCATCCGGCAATTGCAGGTCATCGCGGGCCTGGCTCGGCAGGTTTTCCAGATGCCGACCGAAGTCGTAGCTCAGGTAACCGATCAAACCGCCCGCGAATGGCAACTCGAAACCCGCGGGCAAATCAGCCTCGCCGAGGCGACTCAGATTGTCGCGCAGCCGTTGCAGGAAATGGCTGCCGCTCTCGTCCGGCAGCACCGCCAGTTGTTCCAGCGGCCAGGCGCTGAGCAAGTCATAACGGCCACGGTCGGCACTGGGCCGGCCACTGTCGAGCAGCACGGCGCCAGGCGCATGACGGATGGCCGCGAAGTAGTCGGCGGGATTGGCACGGTAGGGCAGCGGGTGTACGGAACAGGTCAACATGGGCGGGGCAGATCGGCCATCGAGGCGGGGTGGGGATTGTAGTCCTCTCCGATGCCAGATCAAAGTCAAAAGCCACCCCCTCACCCCAGCCCTCCCGAGACGTCGGACCGCCCCCAAGGGGGCGAGGGGAAAGGGAGCAGATCGGGGGCTTTTCAAAACTTGGGTTCGGCTTGATATGAGTGATCGTTCCCACGCTCTGCGTGGTAACGCCGCCATGGACGCTCTGCGTCCACTGTGACGCGGAGCGTCACGGGATGCATTCCCAGGCAGAGCGTGGGAACGATCATCGGGGGGATCAGCCTTCGACGGCTGGAATATGCCCAAACATTTCCTGAGTAAACGCCACGCGCTCCTCAACCGTCTCCGTCACGCCACGCGCCTTCAATTCTTCCAGGCGCGCTTCAACCGCGTGGGTCCGCAATGTCAGCCCACAGTCATTGGCGATCTGGATATTCAGCCCGGGCCGCGCATTCAGCTCGAGAATCAGCGGACCTTTCTCCTGATCCAGCACCATATCAACGCCGATGTAACCCAACCCGCACAGCTCATAACAGCCCGCCGCGAGTTTCATGAAACCGTCCCAGTAGGGCAGTTGCACGCCATCCACTGCGTTGGTGGTGTCGGGGTGTTTGGTGATGATGTTGTTCAGCCAGGTACCGCGCAAAGTCAGACCGGTCGCCAGATCGACGCCGACGCCAATCGCGCCCTGGTGCAGGTTGGCCTTGCCGCCGGACTGCCGGGTCGGCAGGCGCAACATCGCCATCACCGGGTAGCCCATCAACACGATGATGCGGATGTCCGGCACACCTTCGTAGCTGATGCTCTTGAAGATCTGATCCGGGGTCACCCGATATTCGATCAGCGCCCGATCACGGTGGCCGCCCAAGGAATACAGGCCAGTCAGGATGCTGGAAATGTGATGCTCAAGCTCTTCGTGGGCAATGATCTTGCCCGACACCGTGCGATAGCGACCTTCGAAACGGTCGGCGACGACGATGATGCCGTCCCCGCCGGCGCCTTGGGCCGGTTTGATCACAAAATCGCTGCGCCCGCCGATGATCTCGCCGAGCTTGTCGATTTCCTTCTCGGTGGAGATCACGCCATACAGCTCCGGCACGTGAATGCCGGCCTCGATCGCGCGTTCTTTGGTGATGATCTTGTCGTCGACGATCGGGTACAGGCTGCGCTTGTTGTACTTGAGCACGTAGTCGGCGTTACGCCGATTGATGCCCATGATGCCCCGCGCTTCCAGCGCCTTCCAGGTCTTCCAGAAACCGAACATCAGGCGTCAGCCTTCTTCAGGAAAGCCTTGAAACGCACCAGTTCGGTCAGGCGGTAACCGCGATAGCGACCCATCGCCAGCATGAAGCCGACCAGAATCAGCAGGATCGCCGGGAAGGTGAACACGAAGTACACCAGCTCTGGGACGGTCATGATCAAGTGCGCCAGGGACGCGGCGAACAGCGTGCCAATGGCGACTTTCATCGCATGGCTGGCGCCGCGTTCTTCCCAGGTAATCGACAGGCGTTCGATGGTCATGGTCAGAATCACCATCGGGAACAGCGCTACAGACAAGCCGCGCTCCAGACCCAGTTTATGGCTGAACAGACTGATCGCCGCGATCAGCACCACGACAAAGGTCAACACCACCGAGAGTCGCGGCAACATTTGCAGCTTGAGGTGTTCCAGATACGATCGTAATGACAGGCCCAGCGCCGTGATCACGGTAAACAGCAGAATGCCGAAGCCCAGTTGCGTTTCACGGAAGGCAAGGGCGATCAGCACCGGGGTGAACGTGCCGAGGGTCTGCAGGCCGATCAGGTTGCGCAGAATCAAAATCACCAGCACGCCAATCGGGATCATCACCATGATCATGAACGTCTGCTGCGTCTGCAGCGGCAAGCCGTACAGCGAGTATTCGAGGAAGTTGGCGTCGGTGTTCTCGTCGGTCAGCTTGGCCAGACGAATCGCATTCATCTCGCTGTTGTTCAGGCTGAAGGTCACGTTGGCTTTCTTGCCGCCGTCGACGGTGATCAGGTTTTCATCGCCGGTCCACCACAGCAAGCGGTCGGTCGGCAGGCCTTGCTCGCCGGTCTCCGGGTTGAAATACAGCCAGTCGTTGCCGTTGAAGCTGCGCAGCCACAGTTCGGGCATTTGCGGTTGATCGGCGACGAGGCGGATGGTGTGGACTTTTTCCACCGGCACGTGGGCGATGGACAGCAGCAACTCGACGATTTTGGCTTTGTGCGCAGTCGATGGATCGCCCGCCAGTAGCAGTTTCACGTTGTCGTCGTTGAGGTTGTTGACGCGTTTGATCGCCTCGCCAATAAAGGTTTCAACGTCGGCGGAGTGCTGGCGGATCGGTGCGAGCAGAGCTTCGGCAGCGATTTTTTCCGGGCCTTCGATGGCGATGCTGTCGCGGAAGGTCGGGCCTTTGATCTTGGTTTTTTCGGCGGTGTAGCGCTTGGTCAGCACCAGGCGGTAATAAAGGGTCTGGTTGCCTTTGGCGCGGCGGGCCGACCAGGTCACCTTGCGGTTGCCGTCGACGCGGTTCACCGCGACGCCGTAGTTATTGGAGATAAAGCTCTCGTTGAGGCTGACGTAGTCGCGGCTCAACGGCGGCACGAACATCTGGATCTTTACCGGGTCTTTGGTGCTGGCGACGAACTCGACCTTGGCGTCGATGTTCCACAAGTCGTCGGTGGCGTCTTCGGTCACCGGGATGCCGAGCACGAAAATCTGATAGGCCGTAACCGAAACGCCCAGCAGCACCAGAATGGTGATCAGGATTTTCAGGTGGAAGGTTAGAGAACGCATGGAAATTACTCGGCGGTATGAGCGGCGATGGTGCAGGCGGGTTTGCCGGCAGCGTATTTAAGACTGGGGTCGACCAGCGCATCAAAGCGTTTCAGCGCTTCGGAGCCGATCAAAAGCGGGTATTGGAACGCACTTCGATCGGTCAGGTTCACTTCGATGCTGCGCAACGCCGTGCCCATGCAGATATCCAGCTCGATCACCGGACGAGCGGTGTACTTCTTGCCTTCTTCCGGGTCGTAGTCGCCGGCGCGGCGCTTGATCTTGCTGACCCGCGCCAGTGGCCGTTCGATCGGGTGCGAATGCGCGGCGTCGATGGCCAGGTAGAAACGTACCCAGGACTCACCGTTGCGTTTAAAGCGTTTGATGTCACGGGCACTCAGCGAGGCGGTTTTCGCACCGGTGTCGAGTTTGGCCGCGACTTCGAGATTGATGCCGTCAAGCGAAGCGTATTCGTTGAGGCCGTACACGGTTTTTTCCCCCGCGGCGGCGAGGCCGGGCAGGCAAAACAGGGCAAAGAATGTAGGGAAGGGCTTGAGTCTCATAAATCCTGGTGCGCAGCGTTCCGTTTTCGGTTCAGGTCCTTGGCAAAACTTGCGCAAGGCCCTTCGTGTGCCTTTCAGCTTTTTATGACAAGCCGTACAAATGGCCAGCAAATGCGGGCGGCATTCTAGCACGGTGGTTTTATGGCGCCAGCGCCCGAGGCGGTCTATAACCCTTGGGGATGTCAGCGGCTGTTATTAGACGATTGTCGACAATACCTATTTATCCTTTGACTGATGCGGTCGAATTGGCTAGTTTTTGCCGCATTGGATTTGAAGGTGTCGACAATCATGCTGGATCAACTCGATCCCCCGGTCATCAGCGGCGACGATTCTGAAACGCTGTCGGAAAACGTTTTCCGCCGCATTCAGGCGGCCATCGTCAAAGGCGAGATCGCCCCCGGCAGCAAGATCTCCGAGCCGGAGCTGGCGCGCACGTACGGCATCAGCCGCGGGCCGTTGCGTGAGGCGATCCACCGTCTCGAAGGCCAGCGCCTGCTGGTGCGCGTGCCGCATGTCGGCGCGCGGGTGGTGTCGCTCAATCACGCCGAGTTGATCGAACTCTACGAAATCCGCGAATCCCTCGAAGGCATGGCCTGCCGTCTGGCAGCCGAGCGCATGACTGTCGAGGAAATCGACGAACTGCGCCGGGTCCTGGAAACCCACGAGCGCGACGCCGCGTTTCAGGCCGGCGTTGGCTATTACCAGCAGGAAGGCGATTTCGACTTTCATTACCGGATCATCCAGGGCAGCGGCAACCGCACGCTGACGCAGATGCTCTGCGGCGAGCTGTATCAACTGGTGCGCATGTACCGCATCCAGTTTTCCACCACGCCGAACCGCCCACGCCAGGCCTTCGCCGAACACCACCGGATTCTCGATGCGATCGCCGACCGTGACGGCGAGCTCGCAGAATTGTTGATGCGCCGTCACATCGGCGCCTCGAAACGCAACATTGCCCGTCATTACCAGGACGGCGCCCACAATAAGACAGCCACTGAACGAGGTGAGTCATGAGTTCCAAGCACAGCACTCCAGGCCAGCGTTTCCGCGATGCGGTCGCCAGCGAGCATCCATTGCAAGTGGTCGGCGCGATCAACGCCAACCACGCGCTGCTGGCCAAGCGCGCCGGTTTCAAGGCGATCTACCTGTCCGGTGGCGGGGTGGCTGCAGGCTCGCTCGGCGTGCCGGATCTGGGCATCACCGGTCTGGATGACGTGCTGACTGACGTGCGCCGCATCACCGACGTCTGCGATCTGCCGCTGCTGGTCGACGTCGACACCGGTTTTGGCTCCTCGGCGTTCAACGTGGCGCGCACGGTCAAGTCGATGATCAAGTTCGGCGCGGCGGCGATTCACATCGAGGATCAGGTTGGCGCCAAGCGCTGCGGGCACCGTCCGAATAAAGAGATCGTCAGCCAGCAGGAAATGGTCGACCGCATCAAAGCCGCCGTCGATGCCCGCACCGATGACAGCTTCGTGATCATGGCGCGTACCGATGCGCTGGCGGTGGAAGGTCTGGAATCGGCACTCGATCGCGCGGCGGCGTGCATCGAGGCCGGCGCCGACATGATCTTCCCGGAAGCGATCACCGAGCTGGAGATGTACAAGCTGTTCGCCAATCGTGTGAAAGCGCCGATCCTGGCCAACATCACCGAGTTCGGCTCGACGCCGCTGTACACCACCGAACAGCTGGCCGGTGCGGACGTGTCGCTGGTGCTCTATCCACTGTCGGCGTTCCGCGCGATGAACAAAGCGGCGGAAAATGTCTACACCGCGATCCGTCGCGACGGCACGCAGCAGAATGTCATCGACACCATGCAGACTCGCATGGAGCTTTACGATCGTATCGATTACCACACGTTCGAGCAGAAGCTCGATGCGCTGTTTGCACAAAAGAAAGGCTGAACACGACCCTGTGGGAGCAGGCTCGCTCCCACAAGTTTCCCCATACAAATTTAAAAAGATTGGAGAACACAATGGCCGAAGCAAAAGTACTCAGTGGCGCCGGGCTCCGTGGCCAGGTTGCCGGGCAGACCTCACTGTCCACCGTGGGCCAGACCGGTGCCGGGTTGACCTATCGCGGCTACGACGTGCGCGAACTCGCTGCCGATGCACAATTTGAAGAAGTCGCGTACCTGTTGCTCTACGGCGAGCTGCCGACGAAGGCGCAACTCGACGAATACCAAGGCAAGCTGAGCAAGCTGCGCGATCTGCCGCAAGCGCTGAAAGAAGTCCTCGAGCGCATCCCCGCCGACGCCCACCCGATGGACGTGATGCGCACCGGTTGCTCGTTCCTCGGCAACATCGAGCCAGAGAAAGACTTCTCCGAGCAACGCGACAAGACTGACCGCCTGCTCGCCGCTTTCCCGGCGATCATGTGCTACTGGTATCGCTTCAGCCACGACGGCAAACGCATCAACTGCGTGAGCAGCGAACCAACCATTGGCGGCCACTTCCTGCACCTGCTGCACGACAAAAAGCCGAGCGAACTGCACGTCAAAGTGATGAACGTTTCGCTGATCCTTTACGCCGAGCACGAATTCAACGCCTCGACCTTCACCGCGCGCGTTTGCGCCTCGACCCTGTCCGATCTGTATTCCTGCGTCACCGCAGCCATCGGTTCGCTGCGTGGCCCGCTGCACGGCGGCGCCAACGAAGCAGCGATGGAAATGATCGAACGCTTCTCGTCGCCGGAAGACGCGATCAAAGGCACCCTCGGCATGCTCGAGCGCAAGGACAAGATCATGGGCTTCGGCCACGCGATCTATAAAGACAGCGATCCGCGCAACGAAGTGATCAAGGGTTGGGCGAAAAAGCTTGCTGACGAAGTCGGCGACAAGGTGTTGTTCCCGGTTTCCGAAGCCATCGACAAGACCATGTGGGAGCAGAAGGAACTGTTCCCCAACGCCGATTTCTACCATGCCTCGGCGTACCACTTCATGGGCATTCCGACCAAGCTGTTCACGCCGATCTTCGTCTGCTCGCGCCTGACCGGCTGGGCTGCGCACGTGTTCGAACAACGCGCCAACAACCGCATCATCCGCCCAAGCGCCGAATACATCGGCGTCGAACAGCGCAAGTTCGTGCCAATCGAACGTCGCTGAAATGGTGGGCTGACCCGGAACCAGAGAACACCGCTAGACCCTTTGGGAGCGAGCCTGCTCCCACAGTGGATGGTGTGTAACTCAGGTTTGTGTCAGCCACCCTTTGCAACCACCGTGACCCGAGTCCTGACCCGATGAACACAGAATTCCGCAAAACCCTGCCCGGCAGTCCTCTGGATTATTTCGACGCCCGCGCGGCGGTCGAGGCGATTCAGCCCGGCAGTTACGACACTCTGCCGTACACCTCCCGCGTGCTGGCGGAAAACCTGGTGCGTCGCTGCGACCCGGCCACGCTCACCGATTCCCTCAAGCAACTGATCGAACGCAAACGCGACCTCGACTTCCCGTGGTTTCCCGCGCGTGTGGTCTGTCACGACATTCTCGGCCAGACCGCGCTGGTCGACCTCGCAGGCCTGCGTGATGCGATTGCGTTGCAGGGCGGCGACCCGGCGCAAGTCAACCCGGTGGTGCCGACGCAACTGATCGTCGACCACTCGCTGGCCGTCGAGGCCGGTGGTTTCGATGCGCAGGCATTCGAGAAAAACCGCGCCATCGAAGACCGTCGCAATGAAGACCGTTTTCACTTCATCAACTGGACAAAAAAGGCTTTCAAGAACGTTGATGTGATCCCGCCGGGCAACGGCATCATGCACCAGATCAACCTGGAGAAAATGTCTCCGGTGATTCAGGTGCGTGAAGGCGTCGCGTTCCCTGATACCTGCGTCGGCACCGACAGCCACACCCCACACGTCGATGCCCTCGGCGTTATCGCCATCGGCGTTGGCGGCCTCGAAGCCGAGAGCGTGATGCTCGGTCGCGCCTCGTGGATGCGCCTGCCGGAAAGCGTCGGGGTCGAACTGACCGGCAAGCTGCAACCAGGCATCACCGCCACCGACATGGTGCTGGCGCTGACCGAATACCTGCGCAAACAGAAAGTCGTCGGCGCCTGGCTGGAGTTCTTCGGCGAAGGCGCCGCTGCGCTGACCCTCGGCGACCGCGCAACCATCTCCAACATGGCCCCGGAATATGGCGCCACGGCGGCGATGTTCTACATCGACCAACAAACCATCGACTACCTGAAACTCACCGGTCGTGAAGATCAGCAAGTGCAGCTCGTCGAGCAGTACGCCAAGCTGACCGGTCTGTGGGCGGACAGTCTTAAAGGCGCGCAATACGAGCGCGGCCTGACTTTCGATCTGTCCTCGGTGGTGCGCAACATGGCCGGCCCGAGCAACCCGCATGCCCGCGTCGCGACCTCGGATCTGGCGGCCAAAGGCATCTCCGGGCAGTGGGATGACGTGCCGGGGCAAATGCCCGACGGCGCGGTGATCATCGCCGCCATCACCAGTTGCACCAACACCAGCAACCCGCGCAACGTCATCGCCGCTGGCCTGCTGGCGCGCAACGCCAACAAGCTCGGTCTGACCCGCAAACCGTGGGTGAAATCCTCGCTGGCGCCGGGCTCGAAAACCGTGGCGCTGTACCTCGACGAAGCGGGGCTGACCACTGAACTGGAACAGCTCGGTTTCGGCGTCGTCGCCTTCGCCTGCACCACCTGCAACGGCATGTCCGGCGCGCTGGATCCGGTGATCCAGCAAGAGATCATCGACCGTGATCTGTACGCCACCGCCGTGCTCTCGGGCAACCGCAACTTCGACGGCCGCATCCACCCGTACGCCAAGCAAGCGTTCCTCGCGTCGCCGCCGCTGGTGGTCGCTTACGCCATCGCCGGGACCATCCGTTTCGACATCGAGAAGGATGTCTTGGGCGTGGTCGACGGCAAGGAAATCCGCCTGAAAGACATCTGGCCGAGCGATGAAGAAATCGACGCCGTGGTGAAGTCCTCGGTCAAGCCTGAGCAGTTCCGTCAAGTCTACATCCCAATGTTCGCCGTCCACGAAGACACCGGCCCGAAAGTCACGCCGCTGTACGACTGGCGCGAGATGAGCACCTACATTCGCCGTCCGCCGTACTGGGAAGGTGCGCTGGCCGGCGCTCGTCCACTGAAGGGCATGCGCCCATTGGCGGTGCTGCCGGACAACATCACCACCGATCACCTGTCGCCTTCGAACGCGATCATGCTCGACAGCGCCGCCGGCGAATACCTGGCGAAAATGGGCCTGCCAGAAGAGGACTTCAACTCCTACGCAACGCACCGTGGCGATCACTTGACCGCACAGCGCGCGACATTCGCCAACCCGAAACTGTTCAATGAAATGGTCGTGGAAAACGGCAAGGTCAAACAGGGTTCGCTGGCCCGGGTCGAGCCGGAAGGCAAGGTCATGCGCATGTGGGAAGCCATCGAAACCTACATGGAACGCAAACAGCCGCTGATCATTATTGCCGGCGCCGATTACGGTCAGGGTTCGTCCCGCGACTGGGCGGCGAAAGGTGTGCGCCTGGCCGGCGTCGAGGCGATTGCCGCTGAAGGTTTCGAGCGCATTCACCGCACCAACTTGGTGGGCATGGGCGTGTTGCCGCTGGAGTTCAAACCGGGCACCGACCGTCACACGCTGGCCATCGATGGCAGCGAAACCTACGACGTGATCGGCGAGCGCAAACCGCGTGCGGATCTGACGCTGGTGATCCATCGCAAGAACGGCGAGCGCGTTGACGTGCCGGTGACTTGCCGTCTGGATACCGCTGAAGAAGTGTCGATCTACGAGGCCGGCGGCGTGTTGCAACGTTTCGCTCAGGACTTCCTTGAAGAGTCGGCGGTCGCCGTTTAAATCACGTTTCGTGCACGCGGGCGATACCGCCCGCGTTCGCGCTTAAGGAGCACTCATGGCTCACGCACCACAGATCAAAATCCCCGCCACCTACATGCGCGGTGGCACCAGCAAAGGCGTGTTCTTCAGCCTCAAGGATCTGCCCGAAGCCGCACAGGTTCCCGGCCCGGTTCGCGACGCTCTGTTGCTGCGCGTGATCGGCAGCCCCGACCCCTACGACAAGCAGATCGACGGTATGGGCGGCGCGACTTCAAGCACCAGCAAAACCGTGATCCTGTCGAAAAGCACTAAGGCCGATCACGACGTTGATTACCTGTTTGGTCAGGTCTCTATCGACAAGCCATTCGTCGACTGGAGTGGTAACTGCGGCAACCTCTCGGCAGCGGTCGGTTCGTTTGCCATCAGCAATGGCTTGGTCGATGCCAGCCGCATTCCGCAAAACGGTGTCGCGGTGGTGCGCGTGTGGCAGGCCAACATCGGCAAAACGATTATTGCCCACGTGCCGATCACCAACGGCGAAGTGCAGGAAACCGGCGATTTTGAACTCGACGGCGTGACCTTTCCGGCGGCTGAAGTGCAAGTCGAATTCATGGACCCGGCGGCGGAAGAAGAGGGCGGCGGTGGTTCGATGTTCCCCACCGGTAACCTGGTCGATGAGCTGGAAGTGCCGGGGGTTGGCACCTTCAAAGCGACCATGATTAACGCCGGCATCCCGACGATTTTCATCAACGCCGCAGACATCGGTTATACCGGCACCGAACTGCAAAGCGCGATCAACAGCGATCCGCAAGCATTGCAGATGTTCGAGACGATTCGGGCTTATGGCGCGCTGCGCATGGGCCTGATTGCCAATCTGGATGAAGCGGCCAAGCGTCAGCACACGCCGAAAGTCGCGTTCGTTGCCAAGCCTGCGGATTACGTGGCCTCCAGTGGCAAAGCGGTAGGCGCCGGTGATGTGGATTTGCTGGTGCGCGCATTGTCGATGGGCAAGTTGCACCACGCGATGATGGGCACGGCGGCGGTGGCGATTGGTACGGCGGCAGCCATTTCGGGCACGTTGGTCAACCTTGCGGCGGGTGGTGTTGAACGCAATGCCGTGCGCTTCGGGCATCCGTCCGGGACGTTGCGCGTTGGCGCTGAAGCCAGCCTGGAAAACGGCGAGTGGGTGGTGAAGAAAGCCATCATGAGCCGCAGTGCGCGCGTGCTGATGGAAGGCTACGTGCGCATTCCCGGTGATTCTTACTGATACAACACCGAACAAACTGTAGGAGTGAGCCTGCTCGCGATAGAGGACTGACATTCAGCACAATGTCGTCAGACACACCGCCATCGCGAGCAGGGTCACTCCTACAGGGGAATGTGTTCCAACAATAAGAAATCGTTAGCCCTGAACCGAGGTCCCATCAACGAACCACTTCACGAGTGAATCGAACATGAGCGCCAACGTCGACCTGAACAACCGCCCCGACTACGACCGTGTCCTGCAGGACATCGCCGATTACGTCCTCACCTTCAAAACCGAATCTGCCGAAGCCCTCGATACCGCCCGCAACTGCCTGATGGACACACTCGGCTGCGGCCTGCTGGCACTGCGCTTTCCCGAATGCACCAAGCACCTCGGCCCGATGGTCGAAGGCACGGTGGTTCCCTACGGCGCACGCGTTCCGGGCACTTCATTTCGCCTCGACCCGGTCAAAGCCGCGTGGGACATCGGCTGCATCGTCCGTTGGCTCGACTACAACGACACCTGGCTCGCCGCCGAGTGGGGCCATCCCTCCGACAACCTCGGTGGCATTCTCGCCGTGGCCGATCACCTTTCGCAGAAACGCCTGGCCAACGGTGAAGCGCCGCTGACAATCCGCGACGTGCTCGAAGCGATGATCATGGCCCACGAGATTCAAGGCGTGATCGCTCTGGAAAACTCCTTCAACCGTGTAGGACTTGATCACGTCATCCTGGTGAAAGTCGCCTCGACCGCCGTTACCGCCAAACTGATGGGCGCCAATCGCGAGCAATTGTTGTCGGCCTTGTCCCACGCCTTCGCGGATGGCCAGGCGCTGCGCACTTATCGTCACGCACCGAATGCCGGCTCGCGAAAATCCTGGGCAGCGGGGGATGCGTCGAGTCGTGGTGTGCGCCTGGCTGACATGGCCATGCGGGGCGAGATGGGCATTCCCGGGGTTCTGACGGCAAAACAGTGGGGCTTTTATGACGTTCTGTTCAGCCACACCAACAGCGATCTGGCGCTGAAACCCGCAGACAAGCGTGCCTTCACTTTTTCGCGGCCCTTCGGCAGTTATGTGATGGAAAACGTCCTGTTCAAGATCAGCTTCCCCGCTGAATTCCACGCGCAAACCGCCTGCGAAGCGGCGGTGACGCTGCATCCGCAAGTGCGCAATCGCCTGCATGAGATTGACCGCATCATCATCACCACTCACGAATCGGCGATCCGCATCATTTCCAAAGTCGGGCCGTTGGCCAATGCTGCCGACCGTGACCATTGCATCCAGTACATGACCGCCGTGCCGCTGGCCTTCGGCAATCTGGTCGCTGAGCAGTACGAGGATGATTTCCACAAGGCGCACCCGATCATCGATGTGCTGCGCGAGAAAATGCTAATCGTCGAAGAGCCGCGTTTCACCCGCGAATACCTCGAAGCTGACAAACGCTCGATTGCCAACGCCGTGCAGGTGTTTTTCAAGGACGGCAGCAGCACTGAAAACGTCGTGGTGGAGTACCCGATCGGCCATCGTCGCCGCCGCGCCGAGGGCATTCCGTTGCTGGAGGACAAGTTCAAGGCCAACCTCGCCACACGTTTCACCGGTCAGCGCAGCGGCGAGATCTTCGCGTTGTGCAAGGATCAGGCGCGGCTTGAAGCCACTCCGGTTAATCGCTTTGTGGATATGTGGGTTATCTGAACCACTTTTCCACAGGCAATTTGGTGATCGCGAAACCGCTCAACAGGATCGCCGAATAGATCATCAGCTCCCGGGACAGGGTTTGCCCCTCGTACCAGGCGCCGATGATCACGGCGAACACCGGGAAAATGATGAACACGAACGACAGGATGATCGGGCTCAGGCGTTTGAGCAGCAGAAAATACACGATGAATCCGCCCACCGATGCCACCAGCCCGAGATAGAGCAGGGCGGCCCAAGAACGCGTGGTGATGTCCTGAAACGCCGGCGTCTCAACGCTCAAACCGACGATAAATAACGTCGCCCCGGCAATGCCGATGGGCAGCGTGTTGTAGGTGATCACGCTGATCGCGCTGCCGTGTTTTTTTGTCACCACGTAGCACAGCGCATGCATCACCGCCGCACTCAGAATAGCCAGCACTCCCAGCCATTCGGCCTGATCCAGATGCAGACCCTGGCTACGAATGATCATGAACAGACTGGCGAAACCAATGGCGATGCCGAGCATCTGCGACGGGTAGATTTTCTCGCGCAGGAACAGCGCAGAAAACAGCAGGATAAACACCGGCATGCAACTGAACAGCAGCGCTGTCAGCCCCGATGACACATGCATTTCGCCGTAGTTGAGCAGGTAATAGGGCAGGCTGAAATACGACAGCGTGACGAACACGAAAAACCAGCGACTTTGCCGGGGAAACAGCAGCGGTTCCTTGCGCAGCAACGCGAAACTCAGGAACAGCGGAAACGCAATGAGAAAGCGCAGTCCGGCGGCGGTTAGCGGAGGCACGCTTTCCACGGCAATCTTGATCCCCAGCCATGTGGTGCCCCAACTCAGGCAGACGATCAGAAACAAGCTGCTGGTGAGCAATCCGGCTAGCCAGGGTTTGCTGATGGTCATCGGTGTGCTGACGGCGGTCGACATGATGTGCGTGCTCCGAGCAGTGGAATTGACCTCAGAGATGAAACGGTCTATTCCTGATTGAACCTGTTTTCAGCACGCTATTCGGGGCGAGAATGACTGTCAAAGTAAGTATTGCCACGGTGTCAATGCTCCGTGACGCTCTCAGCAATGGTTCGGGCGTAAAGTACAAACGCCTTGCCGATGGCGTCGCGCAGGCCATCGAGGAGGGTGTGATCGAGGCTGGCGGCAAATTACCGCCGCATCGGCTATTGGCCGACAGCCTGGGCGTGACCATTGGCACGATCAGTCGTGCCTACGGTGAGCTGGAACGTGTGGGGCTGGTCGTCGCCCGTGTAGGCGATGGCACTTACGTGCGTCAGAAGGGGATGGAGTGCCTGCAGGACAAGGGCTTTCGCAATGTCAGCGATGAGCCGCCGGCGTGCCTGGACATGAGCCGGAATCAGCCGATGCCCGGGCAGGAAACCGAATTCATGCGGCAAAGCCTGCTGGATCTGGCCAATGAACCGGGCGTCTTGCGCCAATTGAGCGGGTACACCGCTGAAGCCGGAATGGCGCGGCATCGGGTGGCGGGGGCCGTTTGGCTCAGCCATGGCGAATTCGTGCCCCACGCTGATCAGGTGCTGTGCGTCAACGGCGGCCAGCACGGTTTGCTGTGCGCGTTGATGGGTTTGCTCAAGGCGGGGGATACGCTTGTCACCGAGCATTTGTCCTACCCCGGCTTGATCAGTGTCGCTCGTCAGCTCGGGATAAAACTGATCGGCGCAGCGATGGATGACGAAGGACTTTTGCCATCAGCGCTGGAGGATATCTGCCGCCAGCATCGCGTTTCGGCGCTGTATTGCACGCCGACGATCCAGAATCCTACGGCGGCAGTGATGTCCGTCCCACGGCGCGAGGCGATTGCCGAGGTCTGCCGCCAGCACAATCTGCTGATCATCGAGGACGAAGCCCATGCGGTGCTGGATCGTCAGCGCCCGCTGCCGCTCAGTTATTTCGCGCCGGAGCGATCGATACTGATCGGCAGCTTGAGCAAGGCTGTTTCAGCGGGGTTGCGCGTCGGTTATCTGCACGCGCCGCAAGCGTTGATCGGGCGTATCAGTTCAGCCATTCGCAACACGTGCTGGATGGCCAATCCTTTATCGATGGAAGTGGCGAGCCTGTGGATCGAAAACGGTATGGCTGAGCATTTGCTGGATGAGCAGATCAGCGAGATCGCTCGGCGCAAAGCGCTGGTTTCGCCGGTGGTGGAGGCCTTGAATTACAAGACGCACGCCTTCAGTCCGCACTTCTGGGTGGAAGTCCCCGAGTTGTGGCGCGCCTCGCAAATTGCGGCGGAGTTGAAGGAAAACAATTATCTGTTGGCCACTGCTGAAGCGTTTGCGGTCGGGCATGCAGCGGTGCCGCAGTTTATTCGGGTAAGTGTGTGTAATTCGGTGGGGGATGATCGGTTGTTGCTCGGCGGGTTTGAGGCATTGGCCAGGGCATTGACTGAAACCGTGTAATCGTTCTTCGCGAGCAGGCTCGCTCCCACAGGGGGTTGGGGTGAATGCAAAATGTGCAAACACCCGAGAATCCTGTGGGAGCGAGCCTGCTCGCGAAGGCCTCAGCCCAGGTACCACTAACCTACTTGAACCGCCGCTCCACACCTTTCTCCACCAGAATCTTCGCCGAAATCTCTTCCACCGAAAAATGCGTGGAGTTGATGTTGGGAATGTTCTCGCGGCGGAACAGGTTTTCCACTTCGCGCACTTCGAACTCGCACTGGGCGTAACTCGAATAACGGCTGTTGGGCTTGCGTTCGTTGCGGATCGCGGTGAGGCGGTCCGGGTCGATGGTCAGGCCGAACAGCTTGTGCTGGTGGGCGCGCAGGGCGGCCGGCAGGGTCAGGCGCTCCATGTCGTCTTCGGTCAGCGGATAGTTCGCCGCGCGGATGCCGAACTGCATCGCCATGTACAGACACGTCGGCGTTTTGCCGCATCGCGACACGCCCACTAGTATCAGATCGGCTTTGTCGTAATAGTGCGTGCGCGCCCCGTCGTCGTTGTCGAGGGCGAAGTTCACCGCCTCGATGCGCTCCATGTAATTGGAGTTGTGGCCGATCGAATGCGACTTACCGACGGTATAGGAAGAATGCTCGGTCAGTTCCTGCTCCAGCGGGGCCAGGAAGGTCGAGAAAATGTCGATCATGAAACCATTGGAGGTTGCGAGAATCTCACGGATGTCCTGATTGACGATGGTGTCGAAGATGATCGGCCGGAAGCCGTCGGTTTCGGCGGCTTTGTTGATTTGTTGTACCATGGCCCGCGCTTTTTCAACGCTGTCGATGTACGGTCGCGTGAATTTGCTGAAGGTAATGTTTTCGAACTGCGCCAGAAGGCTTTGACCCAGGGTTTCGGCGGTGATGCCGGTGCCATCGGAGATAAAGAAAGCAGATCGTTTCATTTGCACCTTGGGCCTTAAGCTAATGAGCATTTCTGGATATGATAGGCGCGATTTGTCGGCCGCGACTGGCCCGCATTCTCACTTATTTTCCAGGTCCAGGCCATACAACCGGCCAACGCTCCCCCGAGCTGCCGGTTTCTGAGCTTTTCCAACACAGTTAGTGGAGAGATCACCTTGGTAGAGTACGTAGTTTCCCTCGATAAGCTCGGCAAACACGATGTTGAGCATGTGGGGGGCAAGAACGCATCCCTGGGCGAGATGATCAGCAACCTGGCAGGCGCCGGTGTGTCGGTCCCTGGCGGCTTTGCCACCACCGCCCAGGCCTATCGCGACTTCCTCGAACTGAGCGGCCTCAACGACCAGATCCACGCGGCCCTCGACGCGCTCGACGTCGATGACGTCAACGCCCTGGCCAAGACCGGCGCACAGATCCGTCAATGGATCATGGAAGCCGAATTCCCCGAAAAACTGAATGCCGAGATCCGCACCGCGTTCGCCGCGCTGTCGGCCGGCAACCCTGACGTGGCCGTGGCCGTGCGTTCTTCCGCCACCGCCGAAGACCTGCCGGACGCTTCGTTCGCCGGTCAGCAGGAAACCTTCCTGAACATCCGTGGTGTGGAAAACGTTATCCGCGCCGCCAAAGAGGTGTTCGCTTCGCTGTTCAACGACCGTGCGATTTCCTACCGCGTGCATCAGGGCTTCGACCACAAACTGGTCGCCCTGTCAGCTGGCGTGCAGCGCATGGTGCGTTCGGAAACCGGTACTGCCGGCGTCATGTTCACCCTCGACACCGAATCCGGTTTCCGTGACGTAGTGTTCATTACCGGCGCCTACGGCCTGGGCGAAACCGTCGTACAAGGCGCGGTGAACCCGGACGAATTCTACGTGCACAAGGGCACGCTGGAGGCCGGTCGTCCGGCGATCCTGCGTCGCAACCTGGGCAGCAAAGCCATCAAGATGATCTACGGCGACGAGGCCAAGGCCGGTCGTTCGGTCAAGACCGTCGATGTCGACAAGGCTGATCGTGCACGTTTCTGCCTGAGCGACGCTGAAGTCAGCGAGTTGGCCAAGCAAGCGATGATCATCGAGAAGCACTATGGCTGCCCGATGGACATCGAGTGGGCCAAGGACGGTGACGACGGCCAGCTGTACATCGTGCAGGCGCGCCCGGAAACCGTGAAAAGCCGCACCCAGGCCAACGTCATGGAACGTTACCTGTTGAAAGAAACCGGCACCGTTCTCGTTGAAGGTCGTGCGATTGGCCAGCGCATCGGCGCCGGTAAAGTGCGCATCATCAAAGACGTCTCCGAGATGGACAAAGTCCAGCCGGGCGACGTGCTCGTATCCGACATGACCGACCCGGACTGGGAACCGGTCATGAAGCGCGCCAGCGCCATCGTCACCAACCGTGGCGGGCGTACCTGCCACGCGGCGATCATTGCCCGTGAACTGGGCATTCCGGCAGTGGTGGGTTGCGGCAACGCCACCCAATTGCTGAAGGATGGCCAGGGCGTGACCGTTTCGTGCGCCGAAGGCGACACCGGTTACATCTTCGAAGGCGAACTGGGCTTCGACATCAAGAAAAACTCCGTGGATGCCATGCCGGAGCTGCCGTTCAAGATCATGATGAACGTCGGCAACCCCGACCGCGCCTTCGACTTTGCGCAGCTGCCGAACGCGGGCGTGGGTCTGGCCCGTCTGGAATTCATCATCAACCGCATGATCGGTGTGCACCCGAAAGCGCTGTTGAACTACGACGGTCTGCCGCAGGAAATCAAGGAAAGCGTCGACAAGCGCATCGCCGGTTACGGCGATCCGGTCGGTTTCTATGTCGAGAAACTGGTTGAAGGCATCAGCACCCTCGCTGCCGCGTTCGCGCCGAAGAAAGTCATCGTGCGTCTGTCGGACTTCAAGTCCAACGAATACGCCAACCTGATCGGCGGCAAGCTGTACGAGCCGGAAGAAGAAAACCCGATGCTTGGCTTCCGTGGCGCTTCGCGTTACATCAGCGAATCGTTCCGTGACTGCTTCGAACTCGAATGCCGCGCGCTGAAGCGTGTGCGCAATGAGATGGGCCTGACCAACGTCGAAATCATGGTGCCGTTCGTCCGTACCTTGGGCGAAGCGAGTCAGGTTGTCGATCTGCTCGCCGAAAACGGCTTGAAGCGCGGCGAAAACGGTTTGCGCGTGATCATGATGTGCGAACTGCCTTCCAACGCGATTCTGGCTGAAGAATTCCTCGAATTCTTCGACGGATTCTCGATTGGCTCCAACGACCTGACTCAGCTGACGTTGGGTCTGGACCGTGACTCGGGCATCATCGCGCACCTGTTCGATGAACGTAATCCGGCGGTCAAGAAGCTGCTGGCCAACGCGATTGCCGCGTGCAACAAGGCTGGCAAGTACATCGGTATCTGCGGTCAGGGCCCATCCGACCACCCGGATCTGGCCAAGTGGCTGATGGAACAGGGCATCGAAAGCGTGTCGCTGAACCCGGACACCGTGCTGGAAACCTGGTTCTTCCTTGCCGAAGGCCAAGCGCCGGCCTGATCGGTATGTGAACGGCCCGCTTCCTTTTGTGGGAGTGGGCTTTGAGATTGAAGTAGGGCGGGCTCCTGTGGATGCCGCCCTTTTTTGTGCAAGAGCATTATGCAAAGCAGCAGCAACCTATTTCCTGTCGCCCTGATCAGCGCCGAGCGGCGCGGCGATCTGAGCGAAGACGTTTATCGTTTGAAACCCGGCAACAGCCCCGATTGGTCGGTGGAAATCGCCGTCACCCGTTTGGGCATGGCCGATGATTCGGCGCCGCGCGGTGTGCCGGTGATTCTGTTGCACGGCAGTTTTTCCAACCGACGCTTCTGGTTTTCGCCAAAAGGTCTGGGGCTGGGCGCGTATCTGACGCGGCTGGGTTTCGACGTGTGGATTCCGGAGATGCGCGGCCACGGCCTGTCGCAGCGCAACGAGGACTACCGGCTCAACCGCGTCGCCGATTATGCCCGTTACGACTTGCCGGCAATTGCCGCGTTCGTGCGTGAGCAGAGCGGGCAGATTCCGCACTGGATCGGCCATTCGCTGGGCGGCATCACTTTGGCCGCAGCGCTCGGTGGCGAATACCTCGGCGAGCCTGCCGTGGCCTCGGCGGCGTTCTTCGGCACGCAAGTCAGCCGTACTTACTGGCCGCTGAAAATCCCGCCGGTGGAGTGGAGCAGCCGCTTTATTCTCAAGCGTTTCGCGCAATTGTCCGGCTCACGCCTCAAGCGCGGCCCGGAAGATGAACCGATCGGTCTGGCGCTGGAAAGCATGCGCTGGTATGGCTTGTTCGGCCGTTTTGGCGACAAGGACAAGGATTGGTGGGCAGGCCTGGCCGACGTCAAAGTGCCGGTGCTGGCAGTGACGGCGGCGGGGGACCATCAGGATCCGGCCTGGGCCTGTCGCAAACTGTTCGAGCAGATCGGTGCCGAACACAAGCAATTCATCAATCTGGGTCGTGAGCAGGGCTTCAGCGACAATTTCGGCCATGTCGAAATGCTGGTGAGCAAAGCCGCGCAAACAGAAGTGTGGCCATTGGTGGCGCGCTGGCTGGGCGATCAGCAGACACCGCTGCTGGGCGAGAAGGCGGATTTGGCGGCTGCAGGCTGAGACCGAAAAGGGCATTTCGTTCGGATTGGCTTGCGGCTAAGATATGACGCGTTGTGCGGTTCTGGTCATTTTTAGTGGCTGTTTAGCGATTACGTTTCAGGGTTTGTTCAGGTTCGTTCAGCGACCATGGGATGGACTAAGGTAAACAGCGACCGCCGGATCTCGTCTCAACAGAATGCGTCATCCTTGATCGTCTTCCTTGTTACAGGAGTTTTTCGATGAACCATTACCTTACGCCTGACCTGTGCGACGCCTATCCGGAGCTGGTGCAGGTGCTGGAACCGATGTTCAGCAATTTCGGTGGCCGTGATTCGTTCGGCGGCGAAATCGTGACCATCAAATGTTTCGAAGACAACTCGCTGGTCAAGGAACAGGCTGAACTCAAGGGTGATGGCAAAGTAATGGTGGTTGACGGTGGCGGTTCGCTGCGCCGTGCATTGCTCGGCGACATGATCGCCGAGAAAGCTGCCAAAAATGGTTGGGAAGGGCTGGTGATCTACGGTTGCATCCGTGACGTCGACGTCATCGCGCAGACCGACCTGGGCGTGCAGGCATTGGCCAGCCACCCGATGAAAACCGAAAAACGCGGCGTCGGCGACCTCAACGTCCCGGTGACTTTCGCCGGTGTGACGTTTCACCCGGGCCAGTACATTTATGCGGACAACAACGGCGTGATCATCTCGCCGAGTCCGCTGAAGATGCCTGAATAAGCCTTTCGACAAAGGGATGCGGATGTTCGAGGAAGAAAACGCGCAATGGGGGCTGGTGCATGCCCTGGTGCTGGACGGAAAAGGTGGCGCGCGTTCGATAGCCCGGACTGAGCTCGACGATCTGCAGCTGCAGGCCCATGAAAGCCTGTGGTTGCATTGGGATCGCAGCCATCCGCAAACCCGGACCTGGTTGCGCAAATCCAGCGGCCTCAACGAATTCACCTGCGACTTGCTGCTCGAAGAGAACACGCGTCCACGCCTGTTACCGCTGCCGGATTCCGAGCTGCTGCTGTTTCTGCGCGGGGTCAATCTCAATCCAGGTGCCGAGCCGGAAGACATGGTTTCGGTGCGGATTTTCGCTTCCGCTCAGCGTGTGATTTCTCTGCGTCTGCGTCCTTTACGCGCCACCGATGAACTGCTGGCGCAATTGGCCGATGGCAAAGGCCCGAAAACGTCCTCCGAACTCATCCTTTATCTGGCGCAATTCCTCACTAACAAGGTGCAGGATCTGGTCACTTGCCTCTCGGAAATCGCCGATGAGGAAGAAGAAAAGATGGATGCCGACGAACGGTATACACCCGAGCATGGCGCCATTTTGCACATCCGCCGCAGGGCGGCCGGGCTGAAGCGTTTTCTTGCGCCGCAGCGGGATATTTTCGGTCAGCTGACGCGGATAAAAATGCCCTGGTTCGTCGATGACGATGCCGATTACTGGAACGAATTGAACAACAGCCTGACCCGCTATCTCGAAGAGCTGGAATTGACCCGAGAGCGCGTGGGGCTTGTACTTGAGGCGGAAGACCGGCGCTTGAACGAGCGCATGAACCGCACGATGTACCGCTTCGGGATCATCACCTGCATCTTTTTGCCGATGAGTTTCATCACCGGTCTGCTGGGCATCAACGTTGGCGGAATTCCATTCTCCAGCAGCCCTTATGGCTTCCTGATTGCCTGTTTGACGGTGCTCGCCCTGGCGTTCGGTCAGTGGTGGTTGTTCCGTCGTTTGCGCTGGGTCTGACGATGGCGCATGTGACCCGACCAAATTTGCCCGCGTCTTTCACAGACATCACGAGAGGTGCGTATGCACGATCCGTTTGAACAGTCTTTGCGCGACATGCTCAACGCTTCGCCGTCCAGCCGCGACGACGATGCCTGCCTGGGCCGCGTGCTCAAAACCGCCAACCGCCAGGTTGGCGCCGGTGATCTGTTCAGCCTGCTGGGCCGCTGGCTGCCCGCGCTGATGATCGCCCTGAATAACGGATCGGCCCACGTCTCGCCGGTTTCCCGTCTTCGTAAACCTACCGCTCGCACTGCTGATAAGGCTGATTGAATATGGAACTCGACCTCTGGACTCAGAGCCTCGTCACTGCAATGACTGCGTTGTGGACCAAAGTGGCCAACTTCATTCCGAACCTGTTCGGCGCACTGGTCGTGCTGCTGTTGGGTTTCGTCGTGGCCAAGCTGCTCGATACCTTGCTGTCCAAATTGCTCGCCAAACTGGGTCTCGATCGCCTGATGGGCGGCACCGGTTTGACCAAGTTGATGTCGCGTGCCGGTCTGCAAGTGCCGATCTCGACGCTGATCGGTAAAATTGTCTACTGGTTCGTTCTGCTGATATTTTTGGTTTCTGCAGCAGAATCCCTTGGACTTGAGCGAGTTTCAGCTACGCTGGATATGTTGGCGCTGTATTTGCCGAAAGTATTCGGCGCCGCGCTGGTGTTGCTGGTCGGTGTTTTGCTCGCACAATTGGCCAACGGGCTGGTGCGCGGGGCGGCAGAGGGCGTTGGCCTGGACTACGCTTCGGGGCTGGGGCGAATTGCCCAAGGGCTGGTGATCATCATCAGCATCTCGGTCGCGATCAGTCAGCTCGAGGTCAAGACCGACCTGCTGAACCATGTGATTGTCATCGTACTGATTACCGTTGGTCTGGCCGTTGCGCTGGCCATGGGTTTGGGAAGCCGGGAAATTGCCGGTCAGATTCTTGCGGGAATCTATGTGCGTGAGTTGTATCAGGTTGGGCAACAAGTGCGTGTTGGCGAGGTCGAAGGCCAGATCGAAGAGATCGGCACGGTTAAAACCACATTGCTGACCGATGAGGGTGAGCTAGTCTCTCTCTCCAATCGGATCCTGCTGGAACAGCATGTGAGTAGCCGCTAATCCGGCAAACCCTGCTAATGTATGCCGCCGCAAAATGCCAGCTGATGCTGGCTGCGGTGGACATTGACCTGACTGTCGGCACGACTTGTTTTGAATAAAGCCCAAACGCTATCCACGCGCTACGACCCCCGCGAGCTCTCTGATGAGGAGTTGGTCGCGTGCTCGCATACCGAGCTTTTTCACGTAACGCGCGCCTATGAAGAACTGATGCGGCGTTACCAGCGAACATTATTTAACGTCTGTGCGAGATATCTTGGGAACGATCGCGACGCAGACGATGTCTGTCAGGAAGTCATGTTAAAGGTGCTGTACGGCCTGAAGAACTTCGAGGGGAAATCGAAGTTCAAGACATGGCTGTACAGCATCACGTACAACGAGTGTATTACGCAGTATCGGAAGGAACGGCGAAAGCGTCGCTTGATGGACGCATTGAGTCTTGACCCACTCGAGGAAGCGTCCGAAGAAAAGGCGCCAAAACCCGAGGAGAAGGGCGGACTTGATCGCTGGCTGGTGTATGTGAACCCGATCGACCGCGAAATTCTGGTGCTACGATTTGTCGCAGAGCTGGAATTTCAGGAGATCGCAGACATCATGCACATGGGTTTGAGTGCGACAAAAATGCGTTACAAACGTGCTCTAGATAAATTGCGTGAGAAATTTGCAGGCATTGCTGAAACTTAGTTCAGCGCAAATATCTCTTACGTGTAGGCAAGTTCTGATAGACTTGCCGCCGAGTTGTCCCCCGGTTTGCGGGACTGCTTCACAATCACCAGATGGGGATTTAACGGATGAAACTGAAAAACACCTTGGGCTTGGCCATTGGTTCTCTGATTGCCGCCACTTCGTTCGGCGCTCTGGCACAAGGCCAAGGCGCAGTTGAAATCGAAGGCTTCGCTAAGAAAGAGCAATTCGACAGCGCTCGTAACTTCAAGAACAACGGCAACCTGTTCGGCGGTTCGATCGGTTACTTCTTGACCGACGACGTTGAACTGCGTCTGGGCTACGACGAAGTTCACAACGTACGTGCTGACGATGGCAAGAACGTAAAAGGCGCTAACACCGCTCTGGACGCTCTGTACCACTTCAACAACCCAGGCGACATGCTGCGTCCATACGTCTCGGCCGGTTTCTCCGACCAGAGCATCGACCAGAATGGTTCGAACGGTCGTAACCGTTCTACCTTCGCTAACCTGGGCGCTGGTGCCAAGCTGTACTTCACCGACAACTTCTACGCCCGTGCTGGCGTTGAAGCTCAATACAACATCGACCAGGGCGACACCGAGTGGGCTCCTAGCGTCGGTATCGGTGTGAACTTCGGTGGCGGCTCCAAGCCTGCTGCTGCTCCAGTTCCAGCACCAGCTGAAGTCTGCTCCGACAGCGACAACGACGGCGTTTGCGACAACGTTGACAAGTGCCCGGACACCCCAGCCAACGTAACTGTTGACGCTGACGGCTGCCCAGCAGTTGCTGAAGTTGTTCGTGTTGAGCTGGACGTTAAGTTCGATTTCGACAAATCTGTTGTTAAAACCAACAGCTACGGCGACATCAAGAACCTGGCTGATTTCATGAAGCAGTACCCATCCACCACCACTACTGTTGAAGGTCACACTGACTCCGTCGGTCCTGACGCTTACAACCAGAAACTGTCTGAGCGTCGTGCAAACGCCGTTAAGCAAGTTCTGACCAACCAGTACGGTGTTGAATCGTCCCGCGTTCAGTCTGTTGGCTACGGCGAATCCCGCCCAGTTGCTGACAACAAAACTGAAGCTGGCCGCGCTGTTAACCGTCGCGTAGAAGCGCAGGTTGAAGCTCAAGCTAAGTAATTAGCTGCCGCTCTGAGAAAAGCCCGGCTTAGGCCGGGCTTTTCTTTGTCTGCGATTTGGCTTTCCAGGACTACGCAGCCCCTGTGCAGAAATTGCCGCAGGCTGCGATCTGTTGCTCTTCAACAACGGCCGCGACCGCGCCGATCACCAGAATCGCCGGGCTTTTCAATCCGAAAACAACTGCGTCATCGCTCATGCCCATTAAGTCGCTGCGGCATTCCCGCTGCTCCGGCAACGAAGCATTCTCGATCATTGCCACCGGCGTCTGCGCCGCCATCCCGCCCGCCAACAACTGATCGCGAATCTCCCCCAGTTTGGCCACACCCATGTAAATCACCAGTGTCGTGCCGCCCTGCGCCAGCGCCTGCCAGTTCAATTGGCTGTCGTCCTGGGTGTGCGCAGTCACCAGCGTCACGCCACGCGCGACCCCGCGCAGAGTCAGCGGAATATCACACTGCGTCGCCCCGGCCAGCCCGGCAGTGATGCCATTGACCAGCTCCACCTCAACCCCTCGCTCACGCAGCCACTGCGCCTCTTCACCACCACGGCCGAAAATGCACGGGTCGCCGCCCTTGAGCCGCACCACGCACTTGCCTTGGCGGGCGTAACGCAGCATCAGCCGATGGATAAACGCCTGCGGAGTCGAACGACAGCCACCGCGTTTACCCACGGCGATAATTCGCGCCTCAGGGCAGTGTTCCAGGACCGCGTCGTTGACCAGGTCGTCGATCAACACCACATCGGCCTCACGCAAGGCGCGCACCGCTTTTAGGGTCAGCAATTCGGGATCACCAGGGCCTGCACCCACCAGCCAGACTTTCGCATTCATGTGGTTTTCCTCATCAGATGACGGCGGCCGGCTGCACTTCGGCTGCCAGCAAACGCTTGATTTCCGGGACGCATGAGCCGCACTGCGTGCCGCAACCCAGATTGTTTTTCAAACCCTGCAGATCAAGACCCTGGCGAATACCAGCGCAGACCGCGTTGAGGCTGACGTTCTTGCAATTGCACAGGGTTTTATCCGCAGTGATCTGCGCCCCGGCGCTTCCCGGCGGAGCACTCATCGGTGCCAGCAACCAGCGCCTGAGTTGTTCGTCGGCGCGACCTTCCAGCCACAACCCTTGCAACCAATGCTGGGCGAGGGTTTCGCCGGCCAAGCGAATCGCGGTAATCCGTCCGTTTTCAATGCGCACGCGTTTGCCAATAGCGCGTCGCGGGTCGTCGTAGGCCAATACCGGACCGTCGATCAGCGACAGGCAGTGGTCGATTTCGCTGAGCAATTGTGGATTCGGCGCCTCGCTGCTGGCGGCGCGTATCAGCAATGCCGATCGTTCACGTCCGACAAGGCTGAGACTGACGTAGGAAAACGCCTCGCACAGCGGTCGTAGCGTCTCGAAATGCCGTTGAACATCGCCCTCGATGAGTGCGAACAGTTGCCACGGCAGATTGACGGCTTCCAGACGTACGCCGCTGTGCTTGAGTTCCGGCTGCTTCGACAGTGGATCGAAGGCTGGCTGGGTCAGGCTGTTCACGCCGCCCTTGAGAAACCGGTCGCCCCAGTGCATCGGCAGAAACGCCTGGCCGGGTCGCACACTGTCATCGCTGCCAACGGCGACGATGAGTGCGCCGCGACGACTTTTCAGATTGACTAGATCTCCCGGCTGCAAACGGTGCCGGCGCAATTCATCCGGGTGCAGGCTCAGCACCGCTTCGCTGACATGTCCAAATAACTGCGCCGCTGTGCCAGTGCGGCTCATACCGTGCCATTGATCGCGCAGACGACCGGTGATTAACGTCAACGGAAAGCGCGCATCGCGCTGTTCCTTGGCGGCGCGATACGGGTCGGTGATGAACTGCGCGCGCCCGCTGGCCGTAGGAAAAATACCGTCTTCATAGAGTCGCGTGGTGCCTTGCCGGGAACCGACGGGGAAGGGCCATTGCTGCGGCCCGATCTCGTCAATCAAGGCATGGCTGATCCCGGACAGATCCAGATCCCGCCCGCGTGTCAGCCCTTTGAATTCGTCGAACAACTGCGAAGGTTGATCGAACCTGAACAGGCTCGATTCATCAGGACGCAGCCGTTTCTCCAGACGCTTTGCGAAATCCACCGTGATTGCCCAGTCCGGGCGCGCTTCACCCGGTGGGAGAATGGCTTTGCGTACGTGGGAAATGCGCCGTTCGGAGTTGGTCACCGAGCCTTCCTTTTCACCCCAGCTTGCGGCGGGCAGCAGTAGATCGGCGAAGGCAGCGGTTTCGGTGGTGCGAAAGGCTTCTTGCAGGACCACAAACGGGCAAGCTTCCAGCGCCGCGCGCACCGAATGTTGATCCGGCAGCGATTGCGCCGGGTTGGTGCAGGCGATCCACAACGCCTTGATCTTGCCGCTGCGCACCTGCTCGAACAGTTCGATGGCGCTGAGGCCGGTGCTTTCCGGTAGCTGATCCACGCCCCAGTAAGCCGCCACTTCGGCGCGGTGTTCAGGGTTGGCCGCGTCACGGTGACCGGGTAACAGGTTCGACAGACTGCCGGTTTCGCGTCCGCCCATGGCATTTGGCTGACCCGTCAAGGAGAAAGGTCCTGCACCCGGACGGCCAATTTGCCCAGTGGCCAAGTGCAGATTGATCAATGCACTGTTCTTCGCGCTGCCAGCCGTGGACTGATTCAAACCCATGCACCACAGCGACAGAAAACTCGGCGAGGTGCCGACCCATTCGGCGCACTCCTGCAATTGCTCGACGCTGATGCCGCATAACTGCGAAACCATCTGCGGGGTGTAATCGCGTACCAGATTTTTCAGCTCGGCCAGCCCCTCGGTGTGCGCCTTGACGAAGTCGCGATCAATCCAGTCTTCCCACAACAACAGATGCAAAATCCCATGGAATAACGCGACATCGGTACCGGGCAGGATCGCCAGGTGCAGGTCCGCGAGGTCGCAGGTGTCCGTGCGCCGTGGATCAATGACGATGACTTTCATCTGCGGGCGGCGGGATTTGGCTTCCTCCAGTCGACGGAAAAGTACCGGATGGGCGTAGGCCATGTTACTGCCGACGATCATTACGCAATCGCTGAGCTCCAGATCCTCATAGCTGCACGGCGGCGCGTCGGCGCCGAGGCTGCGCTTGTAGCCGACCACTGCCGAGGACATGCACAGCCGTGAGTTGCTATCAATGTTGTTGGTGCCGACCAGCGCTCGCGCCAGTTTGTTGAAGGCGTAGTAATCCTCGGTCAGCAGTTGCCCGGAGATGTAGAACGCCACGCTGTCCGGGCCATGTTCGGCGATGGTTTCGGCGAAGGTATTCGCGGCGTGTTCCAGCGCCGTGTCCCAATCTGTGCGGCTGCGCGCCAATCCCTTGCCCAGACGCAATTCCGGATACAGCGCGCGGGCCGCGAGGTCACCGGTCAGGTGCAGCGTCGAGCCTTTGCTGCACAGTTTGCCGAAGTTGGCCGGATGCGCCGGATCGCCGCTGACGCCGAGGATGTGCTCGCCGTCATGCTCGATCAGCACGCCGCAGCCGACCCCGCAATAGCAGCAGGTCGAGGCGGTCGTCTGGCGGCTCATCAGATAGCGTCCCGCAGGGCCAGTTGCACACGACCATTTTCGACCCGCGCCGGATGGTGATGTGCGCAGCCGATGTCCGGCGCCTGGGCTTCACCGGATTGCAGGTCAATCTGCCAGTTATGCAACGGGCAGGCGACGCGTTTGCCGTAGATCAGACCTTGCGACAACGGCCCGCCCTTGTGCGGGCAACGGTCGTCGAGGGCGAAAACCTCATCGTCGCTTGTACGAAAAATCGCAATGTCACCTTTCGGCCCGGCAATGATTCGTGAGCCGAGGGCGTTGATCTCTTCAAGGGCACAGATGTCGAGCCAGTTCATGCCAGCACCTCCAGATTTTTCACCGGAATGACGTCGAATTCTTTCTTCAGTTGCGGCTGGGCCAGGCGTTCTTTCCACGGGTCCTGTTCGAACGACAGGGAGAATTGCAGGCGTTCGTTCAGCGCTTTGCGGCGCTCGGGGTCTTCGAGCACGGCTTTCTTGATGTGCTCCATGCCGACCCGTTGCAGGTAGTGCACGGTGCGTTCGAGGTAGAAGGCTTCTTCGCGATACAGCTGCAGGAAGGCGCCGTTGTATTCGCGCACTTCCTCGGCGGTTTTCAGCTTGACGAAGAATTCGGCGACCTCGGTTTTGATCCCACCGTTGCCGCCGATGTACATCTCCCAGCCGGAGTCGACGCCGATGATTCCTACGTCTTTGATCCCCGCTTCCGAGCAGTTGCGTGGGCATCCGGAGACCGCGAGTTTCACTTTGTGCGGTGACCACATGTTGAACAGATCGTGTTCCAGTTCGATGCCCAGTTGCGTCGAGTTTTGTGTGCCGAAGCGGCAGAACTCGCTGCCGACGCAGGTTTTCACCGTGCGAATGGATTTGCCGTAAGCGTGGCCGGACGGCATATCGAGATCCTTCCACACTCCGGGCAAGTCCTGCTTCTTGATGCCGAGCAAATCGATGCGCTGCCCGCCGGTGACCTTGACCATCGGCACGTTGTATTTGTCGGCCACATCGGCAATGCGCCGCAGTTCCGAAGGGTTGGTCACGCCGCCCCACATCCGTGGCACCACCGAATAAGTGCCGTCCTTCTGGATGTTGGCGTGGGCGCGTTCGTTGATCAGGCGCGATTGCGGGTCGTCCTTGGCTTCGCCGGGCCAGGTTGAAATCAGGTAATAGTTGAGGGCAGGGCGGCAGGTCGCGCAGCCGTTCGGCGTGCGCCAGTTGAGGTAGCTCATGGTGCCGGCGATGGTCAGCAGATGCTGTTCGCGAATGGCGTGACGGATCTGTCCGTGGTTGAGGTCGCTGCACCCGCAGATGGCTTTTTCGCTCTTCGGTTTGACGTCGGCTGCGCCGCCGACGGTGTTGATCAGGATCTGCTCGACCAGCCCGGCGCAGGAGCCGCAGGAACTCGCCGCTTTGGTGTGTTTCTTCACCTCATCGACACTGAACAGGCCGTGTTCCTGAATGGCTTTGACGATGGTGCCCTTACACACGCCGTTGCAGCCGCAGACTTCGGCGGTGTCGGCCATGACCATGGCTTTGTCCTGGCCCTGATGTCCTACGTCGCCGAGTGCGTTTTCTCCGAACATGAGGTGATCGCGGATCTCGCCGATGGCGTGATTCTCACGAATCTGTCGGAAATACCAACCGCCATCTGCCGTATCGCCGTACAGACAGGCGCCGACCAGCACGTCATCCTTGATCACCAGTTTTTTGTACACGCCGCCGATCGGGTCGGAGAGGGTGATGGTCTCGGTGCCTTCGCCGCCCATGAAGTCGCCGGCAGAGAAAAGGTCGATGCCGGTGACTTTGAGTTTGGTCGAGTTCACCGAGCCCTGATAACGGGCGAAACCCAGTTGTGCGAGGTGGTTGGCGCAGACCTTGGCTTGTTCGAACAGTGGCGCGACCAGACCATAAGCAATCCCACGGTGGCTGGCGCATTCGCCGATGGCATAGATGCGTGGGTCGTAGGTTTGCAGGGTGTCGTTGACCAGAATCCCTCGGTTGCACGGGATACCGGCCTTTTCCGCGAGTTCGGTGTTGGGGCGAATGCCGGCGGCCATCACCACCAGATCGGCGGGGATGATGTCGCCGTTTTTGAATTGCACCGAGCCGACCCGGCCATTGCCGGCGTCGTGCAGGGCTTGAGTCTGTTCGCACAGGCGGAAATGCAGACCACGGGATTCGAGGGCGCTTTGCAGCAGTTGACCGCTGGTTTTGTCCAGTTGCCGCTCCAGCAACCACTCGCCGATGTGCACCACGGTAACGTGCATGCCGCGCAGCATCAGGCCGTTGGCGGCTTCGAGGCCGAGCAGACCGCCGCCGATGACCACCGCATGTTTGTGAGTTTTCGCGGTGGCGATCATCGCCTGGGTGTCGGCGATGTCGCGGTAGCCGATCACACCGTGCAACGCGTTGCCGGGGATCGGCAGAATGAACGGCGTCGATCCGGTGGCGATCAGCAGGCGATCGTATTCGGCTTCGGTGCCGTCCTCGGCGATGACTCGGCGTCTGACCCGGTCGATCTCCACCACTTTGCGGTTGAGCAACAACTTGATGTTGTTTTGCAGGTACCAGTCGAGGTCGTTGAGGACGATTTCTTCGAAAGTCTGCTCACCGGCCAGCACCGGCGAGAGCAGGATGCGGTTGTAGTTGGTGTGCGGTTCGGCGCCGAAGACGGTGATGTCGTACAGCTCGTTGCTCAGTTTGAGCAATTCTTCGAGGGTGCGGACCCCGGCCATGCCATTGCCGATCATCACCAGTTTGAGTTTTTTCATCAGGTTCTCCGGGGAGCTGCGGCTGGCCTCTTGTGGGCAGTCAGGCCTCGCTCGAGAAATTTTGCGCAAACAAAAAAAGGCGTCCCGCTAGTTGCCTAGCGAGGACGCCTTTGTCCTGGTCCCGTTCTCTCGGGAAGCGCAGCCTTCGTCGTTGAAGGTTGGGCTTTATGTGTGTGTTGAGTGGGGTAATGCAGTGGTTGTGCCAACTACGCGAAGCGCGATTTTATTGGGTTCCGTCAGCGCTCATATCGGGTTTTATGCACTGTATCGAAGCGGGTTGATCGTTCGTGGGGCATTCAGGCAGTTGAATGTGTGGTGATTGGGCGGGCGCCTTCGCGAGCAGGCTCGCTCCCACAGTGGATCTTTGTCGTTCACAGATCCCTTGTGGGAGCGAGCCTGCTCGCGAATGGCGCGGCGCGGTTCAACTGTGAAACAACAAAACCAGCAGCATCACATTCCCGAGCAATGCCAGAAGCGCCATCGTCCGCCAAACCTTCAACGGCTCACGCTCCAGCAAGGGCCGAGGCCGCACACTCAAACTCCGCCGCTCACCCTGTTCCAACACCAGCAACCATTCTTCAGCCGTTTCAAACCGTTGTTGCGGATCAGCCGCCACTCCACGCTCCAGGCTTTGTGCGAGCCATTCCGGTAGATCAGGCCGATAGCGACTGGCGCTCACAGGCAGACCAAATCGCGGGCGCTGAAACGCTTCGATCTCGCCATAGGGGAAATGCCCGGTCAGCAGGAAATACAGGGTCACGCCGACCGCATACAAATCCTGCTGTGCACTCGGCGGATCACCGCGAAACGCTTCCGGGGCGATATAGCTCGGGGTTCCGGGTAGCGTGGACCGCGCGTCTTCGGACAGACCGTGGCAATAAGCCAAGCCAAAATCCAGCAGGCGCAATTCGCCGTCGTCGCCCCAATGCAGATTTTCCGGTTTGATGTCCCGGTGCAGGATCTGCCGCTGATGCAGCAGGCCGACCGCACGCAGCAGGCGTTCGGCGATGTCCTGCCATTGCGCCAAGGGTAAAGGCCCGAGCTGTGCGGGAGTCTTGCCGGAATATTCGCGCATCACGTAGTACAAATGCTGACGCTGGCTGCACGAATGGACTTCAGGAAAATGCCGCCCGGCTACACGTTTCAGAAACCATTCCTCGGACAGCAGCGCTTGCCCGGCGTAGGAATCGTCAGCTGAACGTGAAGGCAGGGTTTTCAGTAGCCATGTCTGACCTTGGACATCCAGCACCCGATAGAGCAATGATTGCTGGCTCTGCGCGACGATACTTTGCACTTGCCAGCCTTCAAACGATTGTCCCGGTTTCAGCGGCGGCGGCAGTGGCCATTGCTGTAGATGAATCAGCGCATCGCCGATGTTCGCCTCACCGACAGCATCCACCCGGACCAGCAAAGCGCTGGCATTGTCCTGACTTCCGGCCAGGTGCGCGGCGTTGACCAGCGTCTGCGCGGCGCTGTGCAGATCCGGCTGATCTCGCAGAATCGCCGCAATGGCGGTATCGCCCAGCGTCGACCAGACACCGTCACTGAGCAAAACAAAGCACTCGCCGTCGCGCAGTTCACCGTCAAGGAAGTCCAGCACCAGATGCTGATCCAGCCCCAGCGCGCGTTTGAGCACGTGCTGCATGCCCGGCTGCTCCCAGACGTGGTCTTCGCTGATCCGCTGCAAGTGCTCGGCGTGCCAGCGATAAACCCGGCAATCGCCGACGTGGGCGAGGGTGAAGCGCCGACCGCGCATGACCACAGCGCTGACCGTGGTGAGCAGCGGTTGCCCGCCGCCATTGGCCTGCAGCCAGCGATTTTGCGCCAGTAGCAGGCGATCCAGCGCCTGGGCCACGCTCCAGGTTTCCGGGGTGGCGTAGTAGTCCAGCGCCAGAGCCTGCAAGGTCGAACGCGCGGCGAGCCCGCCATCGGCGCACTGACTGACGCCGTCGGCGATGGCGAACAGATAACCTTTGCTCGCCGCCAGCACTGGCGCCGGTGTCACCGAACGCAGGGCGTCCTGATTCTCCTCGCGCGGACCGGTGGCGCTGGCTTCGGCGAAACTCAGTTGCAGGGCCATTGAAGCCTTAGACCCGCGCCGCCGTCACCGCTGCCGAACCCCACGTGGTTCTCCAGCGACGCTTGACGCCGTGCAGGCCAAACCACGCCAACACGCCGAGGCTGGCGAACAACCACAACGCCAATTGATAGCTGCCGGTGCTCTGTTTGATTGCGCCCATGCCCGCCGCCAACGCGAAGCCGCCAATGCCGCCGGCCATGCCGATCAGCCCGGTCATCACGCCGATCTCCAGACGAAAACGCTGCGGCACCAATTGGAAAACCGCACCGTTGCCTGCGCCTAAACCGAGCATGGTGCAGACGAAAAGCGCCAGCGCCGCGTAGGAACTTGGCAGGTTGAAGCCGACCGCAGCGATGCAAACGGCGGCGACGGTGTACATCGCCAGCAACGTGCGGATGCCGCCGAAGCGATCAGCCAGTGCGCCACCGAGCGGCCGCATCAAGCTGCCGCCGAAGACGCAGGCGGCGGTGTAGTAACCGGCGGTCACCGGGCTCAGACCGTATTGATCGTTGAAGTAGCCGGGCAGGGCGCTGGCCAGGCCGATGAAACCGCCAAAAGTAACGCTGTAGAAGAACATGAACCACCAACTGTCACGGTCGCCCAAGGCTTTGAAGTAGTCGGCCATGGCTTTGGCTTTCGGCCGTTCAGGCGCGTTTTTCGCCAGCCAGGCGAACAGCACCAGCGTCAGGATCAGCGGAATCAACGCGAAACCGAAGACATTGCTCCAGCCAAACGCGGCGGCCAGTACCGGCGCGAGCAGCGCGGCGAACACGGTGCCGGAGTTGCCCGCACCGGCGATGCCCATGGCTTTGCCCTGATGCTGCGGCGGATACCATTGCGAGGCCAGCGGCAGGGCGACGGCGAACGAGGCGCCAGCCATGCCGAGGAACAGACCCAATATCAGCGCTTGCTCGTAGCTATGAATGCCGATTTTCCAGGCCCCAAACAGTGCGCAGATCACGATGACCTGACCGATCAGCCCGGCGGTTTTCGGCGACAGTCGATCGGCGAGCATGCCCATGATGAAGCGCAGTACCGCACCGGCGAGGATCGGTGTGGCGACGACTAGGCCGCGTTGTTGCGTGGTCAGGTGCAGGTCGGCGGCGATTTGCACCGCTAACGGGCCGAGCAGGTACCAGACCATGAAGCTCAGGTCGAAGTAGAGGAAGGCCGCGAACAATGTCGGGGTGTGACCGGATTTCCAGAAGCTTGAATTCATCGCGCACCTCAGCTGAAAAGAGTCTCGAAAGGAGTCATGCAACAGCAAGTGGGGCGCCGCCACGGCCGCACCACCGGCCCCGGTCTGTGGGGCCAAAACGCAAAAACGCCGCTACCTGAATCGCCGGGTGGGGCGAACGGGTGAGCGACGTCTTTGTCGTGGGTGGGGCAACCGCCGTTGGTTACCTGTGGGTTTTACATAGCGAGATTTGTGCCAACAGGTTGAAACCGAGGTGCGGCCAATCGCTGGCAAGCCAGCTCTCACAGGTTCTGTGGTGTTCACAAATCCTGTGGGAGCTGGCTTGCCAGCGATGAGGCCCGTGCAGGCCCAGCAAAACCTCAGCCGAGCAGCTCACTCATGGCAATGATTTGTTCGGCCACCTGAATCAATTTCTGCTGCCGGCTCATCGCCTGCCGCCGCATCAGCGTGTAAGCCTCTTCCTCGTTGCAATCCTTCATCTTCATCAACAACCCCTTGGCCAGCTCGATCCGCTTGCGCTCAGCCAGTTGCTGATCCCGTGCCTGCAACTGCGCACGCAGCGCCTGATCACTTTCAAAACGCGCCATCGCCACATCGAGAATTGGCTGCAAACGCTGTGCGTGAATGCCTTCGACGATGTAGGCACTGACCCCGGACTTGATCGCCTGACGCATCACTCCCGGGTCATGCTCATCGGTAAACATCACGATTGGCCGGGGTTGGTCGCGGCTGACCAGCACCACTTGTTCCATGACATCGCGGCTGGGTGACTCGGTATCGATCAGGATCACGTCCGGGCGCACCGTTTCGACGCGCGCGGGCAGGTCGATGGTCAGGCCGGATTCGTCGATGACCTCGAAACCGGCCTCGGTCAGCGCCGCTTTCAGGCGTCCGACTTTTTTTGCTGTGTCGTTGATCAGCAGAATGCGCAACATGTTCGCGGTCTCCTGTCAGCGGCGGGCGAGATGGGCGACGTCGTCGCTCATCGCGTGCAGCTTGAAACTGCGCGCATAACCGGCCGGATCGCTGCCGTCCCAGATTTTGCCGTCGAGCAGCTGGCTGCTGCGCATGTCCGTGCCCCAGGCAGCAACACCGACCGCCGTGGCGGCCTCGCGATAGAGCTCGAGTTGCTGAACCTGACGGGCCACGGCGAGGTAGTCCGGATCCTCACGCAACAAACCCCAGCGACGGAATTGGGTCATGAACCACATGCCGTCGGACAAATACGGCAGATTCACTTCGCCATTGCCGTGAAAGCGCAAGGCGTGGGGATCCTGCCAGCGATTGCCGAGGCCATCGGCGTAGTCGCCGAGAAAGCGCGGCTCGATGCACGACAGCGGCGCGTCGAGATAGTCCGGCGCGCTGAGCAACTGTGCGGTGCTGCGACGGTTCTCCGGACTTTCCTCGATGAAGCGGCTGGCTTCAAGGATCGCCATCACCAGTGCTCGTGCGGTGTTCGGGTATTGCTCGACGAATTCGCGGGTGCAGCCGAGGACTTTTTCCGGGTGATCGGGCCAGATGGTCTGGCTGGTGGCGAGGGTGAGGCCGAGATCCTGCTGCACCGCGCTGGCCGCCCACGGCTCGCCGACGCAGAAGCCATCGATGCGCCCGGCCTGCAGGTGCGCAACCATTTGCGGCGGCGGCACCACCACGCTGTCGACATCCTGCAACGGATGAATGCCCTGACTCGCCAGCCAGTAATACAGCCACATCGCGTGGGTGCCGGTCGGGAAGGTTTGGGCGAAGGTGAGTTTTGCGCGGCTTTGGTGCACGTGCCGGTCCAGCGCTTCAGGACTGGTCACGCCAAGCTGTTGCAGGCCGTGGGAGAGGTTGAGGCTCTGACCGTTCTGGTTCAGGCCCATCAGCACCGCCATGTCGATCGGGGCGACGCCGCCGATGCCCAGATGCACCGCGTAGATCAATCCGTACAAGCTGTGGGCGGCATCCAGTTCGCCACTGACGAGGTTGTCGCGCAGATTCGCCCAAGAGGCCTGGCGCTTGAGGTTCAGCGTTAACCCGTAAGGCTGGGCGAAGCCCTGAGTGGCGGCGACGACGACCGAAGCACAGTCGCTCAGGGCCATGAAGCCGAGGTTGATTGCAGTCTTTTCCGGGGCATCGCTGCCATTGACCCAGGCCAGCGGCCCTACCGAAGGTTCATTCATCCAACGCCACCTCAAAAAAAAGCGTCGCCGCGGACTTTGCGCAGGCAAAACCCGGGACGACGCCATTGTCCTTGCCCGCACGCCGTCATTGGCTTGCGCGCTGATAGCGGTGAAGGTGCAAGGCATATGCCAGTCGCGGCGATTTGCGCGTGCGCCTCGCGCGGCAGGTCGATGCCCGGCTATAATCGCCGCCTCTTTTCGCCGCCCGAGTCATCGCCGCCCATGTATTCCCTGGCCCGTCAGCTGTTGTTCAAACTTTCCCCGGAAACCTCCCACGATCTGTCGCTGGATCTGATCGGCGCAGGTGGGCGTTTGGGCCTCAACGGCTTGCTGTGCAAGGCGCCGGCGAAGAAACCGGTGACGGTCATGGGCCTCGAGTTCCCGAACCCGGTGGGTCTGGCGGCCGGTCTGGACAAGAACGGCGCGGCCATCGACGGCTTCGCCCAACTGGGTTTCGGTTTTGTCGAAATCGGCACCGTGACCCCGCGTCCACAGCCGGGCAACCCGAAACCACGGATCTTCCGCCTGCCGGAAGCCGACGCGATCATCAACCGCATGGGTTTCAACAACCTCGGTGTGGATAACCTGCTGGCGCGGGTCGCTGCGGCGAAATACACAGGCGTGTTGGGCATCAACATCGGCAAGAACTTCGACACGCTGGTTGAGCGTGCGGTCGACGACTACCTGATCTGTCTGGACAAGGTCTACGCCCACGCCAGCTACGTGACGGTCAACGTCAGCTCGCCGAACACCCCGGGCCTTCGCAGCCTGCAGTTCGGCGATTCGCTCAAGCAATTGCTCGCTGACCTGGCCACGCGCCGCGCCGAACTGGCGCTGCGTCATGGCAAGCATGTGCCGCTGGCGATCAAGATCGCCCCGGACATGACTGACGAAGAAACCGCCCAGGTCGCTCAGGCGCTGATCGAAACCGGCATGGACGCGGTGATCGCGACCAACACCACCCTGAGCCGTGTTGGCGTTGAAGGCATGGAGCATGGCGACGAGGCGGGCGGTTTGTCCGGCGCGCCGGTGCGTGAGAAGAGCACCAATACTGTGAAGGTGCTGGCGGGTGAGCTGGCTGGGCGTTTGCCGATCATTGCCGCGGGCGGGATTACTGAAGGCAAACATGCGGCGGAGAAGATTCTCGCTGGTGCGAGTCTGGTGCAGATCTACTCCGGCTTCATCTATAAAGGCCCGGCGCTGATCCGCGAATCGGTAGATGCCATCGCCGCCCTGCGCTGATCCATAGACAACACTGTTCCCTACAGGTTATGCGCTTGGCGCAAAAACCCATGCAATAAAAAGGGCTCCTCGAAGGAGCCCCTGGGCCGCAGCCCGCCGTCCGGGAAGGACGTGCATGGTAAGTCGTTACAAATTCAGATTGTCGTGTCGGAATTAATGCCCTGTGTCAGCCGACGGCGTGAAGTTCGTTGAGTCTGTGGATTCCCGCAGTGCCGGTCATACCGTCCCAGTTGTCGCCGCGTCCTTCTCGCCAGCCGTTAATCCAGGCTTGACGTACCGACGGTAGAGTAAATGGGCAAAGCTCACGGGATTTGCCACCAACGCCATATTGATATCCGCGCAAAAATGCTCTTTCCAACGGATCACGCTTAAGTCTTCTCATAGGGTGTTTCCCTCACTTGTTGACTGTTTTGTGTCGCGTTGACCTCAACTGAGGTCTGGCAGAAAAAACCTGCCATGGTGCGGCTCGCTGCCGGCGTGGCGAGCCAAGGTGTTGACGCCGTTGCGACGTCAACCTGTGCTCAGTTCTAACCAATGAGTCACAGTGATGGAATGATCGTTTTGTCATAAGCACGTAACGAAAAGGGTGCTATAGCGATAAGTAACTGCGTATTTATTCAATGTTTATTGAGCAAACCCCGGTATGATCGGCCCCGCGCTGGATGATGGGCTTAATTCTTTAGTGAGAATGACCCACGTTTGCGCTGGGGTACTATTCGACGAAGGGTCGCTTTAAGACTTTTTGTTGCATCAACTTTTTTATCTGTCCTTGCATCTAAGCTCTTTTAACCCGAGCAGCGGGGATGGAACGGCACACCTTCGTGCCACGCGGGCGTTCTTTTAGAAAAGCGCCTGATTGAAAACCGGATCGGCAATGCGTTGCCGATTCACTAGCCAAAGGCTCTGGAAATACCATGTCCGACCGTTTCGAACTCTTCCTCACTTGCCCTAAAGGCCTTGAAGGCCTGCTCATCGAGGAAGCCGTCGGGCTTGGCCTTGAAGAAGCGCGCGAGCACACTTCCGCCGTGCGTGGCATGGCGACCATGGAAACCGCTTATCGCCTGTGCCTCTGGTCGCGTCTGGCCAACCGCGTGCTGTTGGTGCTCAAGCGCTTTCAGATGAAAGACGCTGAAGACCTCTACCACGGCGTGCTCGACATCGAGTGGCAGGATCACATGCTCAGCGACGGCACCCTTGCCGTTGAATTCAGCGGCCACGGCTCGGGCATCGACAACACCCATTTCGGCGCCCTGAAAGTCAAAGACGCCATCGTCGACAAACTGCGCACCCCGCAGGGCGACCGTCCGTCGATCGACAAGCTAAACCCGGACCTGCGCATTCACCTGCGTCTGGATCGCGGCGAAGCGATTCTCTCCCTCGACCTCTCCGGCCACAGCCTGCACCAGCGCGGCTATCGCTTGCAGCAGGGCGCGGCGCCGCTGAAGGAAAACCTCGCGGCCGCGATCCTGATCCGTTCCGGCTGGCCACGCATTGCCGCAGAAGGCGGCGCGCTGGCTGACCCGATGTGCGGTGTCGGTACGTTCCTCGTCGAAGCTGCGATGATCGCCGCCGATATGGCGCCGAACCTGCGTCGTGAGCAGTGGGGCTTTACCGCGTGGCTGGGTCACGTTCCGGCACTGTGGAAAAAACTCCATGAAGAAGCCGTTGAACGCGCCGCTGCCGGTCTGGCCAATCCACCGCTGTGGATTCGCGGTTACGAAGCCGACCCGCGTCTGATTCAACCGGGCCGCAACAACGTTGAGCGCGCAGGCCTGAGCGAGTGGATCAAGATCTACCAGGGCGAAGTCGCGACGTTCGAGCCGCGTCCGGATCAGAACCAGAAAGGTCTGGTGATCTGCAACCCGCCGTACGGCGAGCGTCTCGGCGACGAAGCCAGCCTGTTGTACCTCTACCAGAACCTCGGCGAGCGTCTGCGTCAGGCCTGCCTGAACTGGGAAGCGGCGGTGTTCACCGGCGCGCCGGATCTGGGCAAACGGATGGGCATCCGCAGCCACAAACAGTATTCGTTCTGGAACGGCGCGCTGCCGTGCAAGCTGCTGTTGATCAAAGTCCTGCCGGACCAGTTCGTCACTGGCGAGCGCCGTACCCCGGAACAGCGTCAGGCCGAGCGCGAGCAAGCGGCTTACGATCTGACCCCGGACGAGCCGCAAGAACGCAAATTCAACAAGAACGGCAACCCGATCAAGCCGACCCCAGCTCCGGCTCCGGTGATCGAGCAACCGCGCTTGAGCGAAGGCGGGCAGATGTTTGCCAACCGTCTGCAAAAGAACCTCAAGGCCATGGGCAAGTGGGTCAAGCGCGAAGGCATCGATTGCTACCGCGTCTACGATGCCGACATGCCTGAATACGCGATGGCGATCGACCTGTACCACGATTGGGTGCACGTCCAGGAATACGCCGCGCCGAAGTCGATCGACCCGGAAAAAGCCTCGGCGCGCATGTTCGATGCTCTGGCAGCGATTCCGCAGGCGCTGAACGTCGACAAGAGCCGCGTGGTGGTTAAACGCCGCGAGCGCCAGAGCGGCACCAAGCAGTACGAGCGTCAGGCTGCGCAGGGCAAGTTCAACGAAGTCAGCGAGGGCGGCGTGAAGTTGCTGGTCAACCTCACTGACTACCTCGATACCGGCCTGTTCCTCGACCACCGTCCGATGCGCATGCGCATTCAGAAAGAGGCCGAGGGCAAGCGTTTCCTCAATCTGTATTGCTACACCGCGACCGCCAGCGTTCACGCGGCCAAGGGCGGCGCGCGCAGCACCACCAGCGTCGACCTGTCGAAAACCTACCTCGACTGGGCGCGTCGCAATCTGTCGCTGAACGGCTTCTCGGACAAGAACCGTCTGGAGCAGGGCGACGTGATGGCATGGTTGGAAAGCTGCCGCGAAGAGTACGACCTGATCTTCATCGATCCGCCGACCTTCTCCAACTCCAAGCGCATGGAAGGCATCTTCGACGTGCAGCGTGATCAGGTGCAGTTGATCGACCTGGCCATGGCGCGTCTGGCACCGGGCGGCGTGTTGTACTTCTCCAACAACTTCCGCAAGTTCCAGTTGGAGGAGAACCTGGCCGAGCGTTATGCCGTCGAGGAAATCAGCGCGCAGACCATTGATCCGGATTTTGCCCGCAACACCAAGATCCATCGCGCCTGGAAAATCACGGCCCGTTGACACTTGGCCGAACTGGATCCACAGAGCCTTGATTTTTAAAGGCTCTTGGATCCGTTCAGCGCTAGCCAAATTAATGGCTAATAGCTATAACTCACTCATGGCCAATGGGGTTTTCCCGTGATACTGGCGTAATGAGTGGCCCTTATGTCGTTGCACCCCGTGCGCCCGAAGATTCTGGGTTTTATCAGCGAAGATGTTTCGGCCTGGCTGGTCGCGCTGCTGGTATTGCTCGCCGGCGGGATTCTCACGGGGCTGCTCGCTTGGGGCACGCTCAATCAGTTTCAGCAACAATTGCGTCAGCGCTTTCAATTGCTGGCCAACGAACGTTACAGCCGCATCGAAGAACGTTTTCAAGACCAAGAGCAACGCCTCGACGGTCTGCGCCGTTTCTTCGCCAACTCCGAATCGGTGTCCCGCGCCGAATTCGACGGTTACACCCACCCTTTATTACTGCGCACCCAAGCCTATTCGTTTGCCCTGAAGGTCAGCGGTGCCGAGCGCGCAGCGTTTGAGCAGCGCGTGCGTAATGAAGGCCTGAGCAATTTCACCATTCGCGAACTCAATGGCCAGGGCGAACTGCAACTGGCCGCCGCCCGCGATGAATACGTGCCGGTGTTGTACAGCCAGACCCAGAGCCGCCTCGGTTCGCCCTTGGGTTACGACCTGCTCGCGCAGCCCCTGCGCCGCGACACCCTGCAACGCGCCGATAAACTCAACAGTCTGGCGGTCTCGCAACCGCTGCACCTGGTCAGCATCGAGCCGTCCTATGCGCGCGGTGTGCTGTTGGCGGCACCGGTCATCCGCGAGGGTGAGCAGCAATCGTTCGGTTACGTGATGGCCGTGATCAGCATGCGCCAGTTGCTGGCCGATGGCTTGCCGGATGCCTTACATGACTACTTGTCGGTGCGCATCCTGGATCTGTCGACCAATGATCAGCACGAGGTGTTGTTCGAGTCGACCAACGAGCCGGCCCCCAGTGATCTCGCCGCGACGCGCCTGTTGCGCATGGCCGATCACGATTATCAGGTCGATATCCTGCCGAGCGATGCGTTCGTCCAGGGCAACCATTCGTCGGTCAGCAGCGTGGTCATTCTGGGTGGCTTGCTCAGCGTGTTACTCAGCGCGCTGTTGTACGTGCTGGTCAGTCAGCGCCAGCGCGCCTTGCGCATGGTCGAGCAGCGCACCCAGGAATTGCACGAGCGCGAGCAGGAACTGCGCGGCACCCACGGGCAGTTGCGCGGCGTCCTCAATGCCGCGACACAAGTGGCGATCATCGCCACCGATTTACGCGGGGTGATCAGCACGTTCAACCCCGGCGCCGAACAGATGCTCGGTTACACCAGCGCTGATGTGGTCGGCCACATGACCCTGGAAAACCTTCATCTGCCCCGGGAGCTGATGGCACGTGCCAGCGAATTAAGCACGCGTTACGGTAAAACCATTCCGACCTGCCACGCAATGCTGGTCGAGGGCGGCGAAGTCGGCGGACATGAGGCGCGCGAGTGGACGCTGGTGCGCAGCGATGGCAGCCATCTGCCGGTGAACATGCTCGCCACCCCGGTGCTCGATGAGCAAGGGCTGTGGGTCGGCCATTTGGCGATCTGCATCGACATCACCGAGCGCAAGCGCGTACACGAAGTGCTGGCGGCGCGCGACGTGCTGTTGAAGAAGCTCAGCGCCCACGTGCCCGGTGGTATCTATCAATTCAAAATGGAGTTCGACGGGCGATTCAGCGTGATCTATGCCAGCGATGGCATCCGCGAAATCTACGAGCTGGAGCCGGATGTGCTGCTGCTCAACGCCGAGGCGATCTTCACCCGCATCCATCCGCAGGACACCACGCGCGTGCGCTCGTCGATTCGCGCATCGGCCGACAGCCTCAGCCCGTGGCGCGAGGAATACCGTGTGCAACTGCCCGCGCGCGGTCTGCGTTGGGTGCGCGGTGAAGCGACGCCGGAGGAGCTGCCCGGTGGCGGGGTGCTGTGGCACGGCTACATCTCGGACATTTCCGACCTCAAGCGTGTGGAGGAAGAACTGCGCGCGCTGTCGGTGACTGACTCGCTGACCGGCATTCATAACCGTCGCTACTTTCAAGAGCGCCTGACCACCGAGATGGCCCGGGTCGAGCGCGGCGGTGGCGAGCTGTCGGTGATCATGCTCGACATCGACCACTTCAAACGCATCAACGATCAGTACGGCCATGCCGTCGGCGACCGGGTGCTGCAAGCGGTGTGCGAGCGAATTGGTCATCGTCTGCGCCGCACCGATGTGTTCTGCCGTTTGGGCGGCGAGGAATTCATGGTGCTGTGCCCGGATATCGACGGTGAACACGCGTACATGTTGGCGGTTGAGCTGTGGCAGGGTTTGCGCAGTTCACCGGTGGATGTGGTCGGCGTGGTCACGGCGAGTTTCGGCATCGCCAGTTGGCGACCGGGGGAGGGCGCGGATGCGTTGCTGTTGCGCGCGGATTCCGGCGTTTATGCGGCGAAGCAGGGTGGGCGGGATCGGGTCGAGCAGATGAGCTGATCCTCGATACACCACAAATCTGTGGGAGCTGGCTTGCCAGCGATAGGGTCATTCCAGTCAGCCTATTCGTTGACTGACACTCCGCTATCGCTGGCAAGCCAGCTCCCACAGGGTTTTGTGCTGTGGCTTGGCTTGCGTTACAGCACCGAAGCGGTCTGCGGCAATCGCGGCTGCTTGTAGAGGTCCAGCAGCACTTGATCCAGCACCGACGACGCACCAAACGGCGCCTTGTCGTTGAGGATCGCCACCACTGCCCAGGTGTTGCCATTCACGTCACGGCTGAAACCGGCAATCGCGCGCACGGTGTTCAGGGTGCCGGTCTTGACGTGCGCTTCACCGCGCATCGCCGTGGTTTTCAGACGTTTACGCATGGTGCCGTCGGTGCCGGCGATTGGCAGCGAGCTGATGTATTCGGCGGCGTACGGGCTGTGCCAAGCGGCTTGCAGCATGGCCGCCATTTCACGGGCGCTGACGCGTTCGGCACGGGACAGACCGGAGCCGTTCTCCATCACCAGGTGCGGCGCGGTGATGCCTTTCTTGGCCATCCACTGACGCACCACACGTTGCGCGGCTTTGGCATCGTCACCGTCGGCGTCGTTGCGGAATCGCTGGCCAAGGCTGAGGAACAGCTGCTGAGCCATGGTGTTGTTACTGTATTTGTTGATGTCGCGGATGATTTCCGCCAGATCCGGCGAGTAGGCGCGAGCGAGCAGTTTGGCGCTGCTCGGGGTCGATGCCAGACGATCCTTGCCCTGAATGCTGCCGCCCAGTTCTTTCCAGATCGCGCGCACGGCGCCGGCGGTGTAGGTCGCGTGGTCGAGCAGCGACAGGTAGGTCTGCGAGCTGCAGCCTTCGCCCAACTGGCCGGCGACGGTCACGGTCACGCTGCCATCGGCCTCTGGCACCGGGTTGTAGCGCACGCCGCCGGTGCATTGCTTGGATGGCAGGGCTTTAACGGTATTGGCGATTTTGACGCTGGCGATCGGCGGCTCAACCGAAATCAGCACCCGGCCGTTGTCGTTACGGGCGACAAAGCGCAAGGCCTTGAGGTTGACCAGCAGCGAGTCGGGTTTGACCAGGAACGGTTTGTTCTCGTCATTGCCGTCGTCGTTGAATTCCGGCAACACCGGCTGCACGAAGAAGTTGCGGTCGAGGATCAGGTCACCGGTGATCTGGGTCACGCCGTTGGCGCGCAGGTCGCGCATCAGCAGCCAGAGTTTTTCCATGTTCAGTTTCGGATCGCCGCCACCCTTGAGGTAGAGGTTGCCGTTGAGGATGCCGCCATTGAGGTCGCCGTCGGTGTAGAACTCGGTTTTCCACTGATGGTTGGGGCCGAGCATTTCCAGCGCCGCGTAAGTGGTCACCAGTTTCATCGTCGAGGCCGGGTTGACCGACACGTCGGCGTTGAACACGGTCGGCGTGCCAGGGCCATCCAGCGGCACCATCACCAGCGACAAGGCGCTAGGCTGCAATTTGCTCGCCTTGAGGGCTTTTTCGACGTTAGGAGTCAGGGAAGTATTGATGGCGGCGGCAGAAACATTCAGGGCCAGAGGAAGAAGGAGGCCGGCGAGAAACAGTGGACGCAACGATTTGATCATATGAAATAAAACCCTACAGCCGAGGGGAAAAAAGACGAGGACATGGATGAAAAGGTCCTCAGTGGTCACGAAAGTGTCGGCATTATGCCCCAAGGTGTAACCGATTGTGCCGTCCTCGGGGTGGCGATTCGTTGATTTTTTTACAGGCGGTCGGTCGCTGTGTCCAGAGAGGCGGGCAATCGATTGCTGAAACTGGTAAAGTGCCCGCCGTATTTACTTAAGAGGATTGTTCCAATGGCGACTAACCGTTCCCAGCGTCTGCGCAAAAAACTGTGCGTTGATGAATTTCAAGAGCTGGGTTTCGAACTGAACCTGGACTTCAAAGAAGACTTGTCCGAAGAAGCCATTGACGCTTTCCTCGAAGCATTCATCAAAGAAGCCATGGAAGCCAACGGTCTGGGTTATGTTGGCGGCGACGACTTCGGTCTGGTTTGCCTGCAGAAGCGTGGCTCGGTCAACGAAGAGCAGCGCGCTGCCGTTGAAGCCTGGCTGAAAACCCGCTCCGAGCTGACCAAGTACGAAGTCAGCCCGTTGCTGGACGTTTGGTATCCGGAAAAGCCGATCAACGCGGCTAAGTGATACTGAAAAAAACGGCGACCTGAGGGTCGCCGTTTTTTTATGCCTGGCTTTTACGCCAATTCAGAGTCAGCAACGTCAACACCCCCGCAACAATCCCCCAAAACGCCGAGCCTATGGAAAACAGCGTCAGCCCTGACGCCGTGACCATGAAGGTGATCAACGCCGCTTCCCGCTCCTTCACCTCGGTCATGGCAATGCTCAAGCCATTGATGATCGAACCAAACAGCGCCAGCGCGGCAATCGACAGCACCAATTCCTTCGGCAACGCGGCAAACAACGCCGCCAACGTGGCGCCGAACACCCCGGCAATCCCGTAGAAAATTCCGCACCACACCGCTGCCGTGTAACGCTTGTTGCGATCTTCATGAGCATGCGGCCCGGTGCAGATCGCCGCGCTGATCGCCGCGAGGTTGATGCCGTGTGAACCAAACGGCGCCAGCAACAGCGACGCGATGCCCGTGGTGGTGATCAGCGGCGAGGCCGGGACGTTGTAGCCATCGGCGCGCAACACGGCGATGCCGGGCATGTTCTGCGAAGTCATGGCCACCACGAACAACGGGATGCCGATGCTGATGGTCGCCGCCAACGAGAAGTGCGGCGTGGTCCACACCGGCGTCGCCAACTCCAGATGAAAGCCGCTGAAATCGAGCAGCCCCATGAAGCCCGACAGTGCGGTGCCGATCAGCAGGGCGGCGAGCACGGCATAACGCGGCGACAGGCGCTTGACCACTAAATAGGTGAAGAACATCCCCAGCACCAGTCCGGTGCGATGCTGCGCGGCGACGAATATTTCGCTGCCGATCTTGAACAGAATCCCCGCCAGCAAGGCTGCCGCCAGTGACGCCGGGATCTTTTTCACCAGCCGTTCGAAGCTGCCGGTCAGCCCGCATATCGTCACCAGCACCGCACAAGTGATGTAGGCGCCGATGGCTTCGCCGTAACTGACGCCGCCGAGGCTGGTGATCAGCAATGCCGCGCCGGGTGTCGACCAGGCAATGGTGATCGGCGTGCGATAGCGCAGCGACAGGCCGATCGAACACACCGCCATGCCGATCGAAATCGCCCAGATCCACGAAGAAATCTGCCCGCTGGTCAGGCCCGCCGCTTGCCCGGCCTGGAACATCAGCACCAGCGAACTGGTGTACCCGGTCATCATCGCGATAAAACCGGCGACGATGGCCGACGGCGACGTGTCGGCCAGTGGACGGAGTTGGGTGTGGGTGGCGTCGTTCATGACGGCGGTGTTCCTTATACCAATGAAGATCCCACAGGGGATTGTGGTCGGGCGGCGGATTCTGCGAACAAGCCTAAACTCATTCGTAACGGATCGTTGCAATACAGCCAAAGTCACAAACAGCCGTACAGTCGTGTTGCCACCTTTCATTGTGTACAATCGCGCTGTTTTTTACGCGATACTTGCCAGCGACCTACTGTGCCGTATTACAGTCACGGTCTATTCGCCGCAGTTCTCCCGACTCGAGTGCCCATGAACGAACAGTTGCAACCCCTCAAGAAACAACCGCGAGCAGGCAAAGCCGGCCGCAGCGGAACCCAGGACGATATTGTCTACGCGCATATCTTCGAGGCCATCCTCGAACAGCGTCTGGCGCCCGGCACCAAGTTGAGCGAAGAAGCGCTGGGGGAAATCTTCGGGGTCAGCCGCACCATCATTCGCCGCGCGCTCTCGCGTCTGGCCCATGAAGGTGTCGTCCTGTTGCGGCCGAACCGTGGCGCCGTGGTCGCCAGCCCGAGCGTTGAAGAAGCGCGTCAGGTGTTCATGGCCCGCCGTCTGGTCGAGCGCGCGATCACTGAACTGGCGGTACTGCACGCCACCGCCGAGCAAATCGCCGAACTGCGCCAGATGGTCAACGATGAGCGCGACAGTTTCTCTCGCGGTGATCGCGGCGCCGGTATTCGTCTGTCGGGCGAGTTCCACTTGAAACTGGCCGAAGCGGCGAAAAACGCGCCGCTGGTGAGTTTCCAGCGCAGCCTGGTTTCGCAGACTTCGTTGATTATTGCCCAATACGAAAGCGGCAACCGCTCGCACTGTTCGTACGACGAACACACGCAGTTGATCGATGCGATCGAAAAGCGTGACGGTGAGTTGGCGGTGAACCTGATGATGCATCACATGGATCATATCGACAGCAAGCTCAACCTCGACGAGGAAGGCGCGTCGGATGATTTGCATGCGGTGTTCTCGCATTTGTTGCAGACCAAGAAGCCGGGGCGTCCTGCGGCCAAGCTCTAACTGACCAATAGAAAAATCCCCCGCAGCTGAAAAGTTGCGGGGGATTTTTTGTGCCTGGCTGATCGTTCCCACGCTCTGCGTGGGAATGCCTCTGGGGACGCTCCGCGTCCAGTGACGCGGAGCGTCACGGGCTGCATTCCCACGGCAGAGCGTGGGAACGATCATGGGGCGAGGCGAGCTCAGCGCTGATGCACCAAAGCCCCCGCTGCATACGTCTGCTGCACTGTGCGGTCATCGCCCAGGGTCATCAACACAAACAACGTCTCGGCAATATTGTTGGCCTGCTTCAAGCGGTAGCTCAGCAGCGGCGTGGCGTTGTAATCCAGCACCAGGAAGTCAGCGTCGGAACCCGGTTGCAGGTTGCCGATCTTGTCTTCCAGACGCAGCGCCCGCGCGCCACCCAACGTCGCCAGATACAGCGACTTGAACGGACTCAGTCGCGCGCCTTGCAGCTGCATCACTTTGTACGCTTCGTTCAGCGTCTGCAGCAGCGAGAAACTGGTGCCGCCGCCGACGTCAGTGCCCAGACCGACGTTCAGTTTGTGCTTCTCGGCCATCGGCAGGTTGAACAGGCCGCTACCGAGGAAGAAGTTCGAGGTCGGGCAGAACGAGATCGCCGAGCCGGTTTCCGCCAGACGCGCGCACTCGTCGTCGCACAGGTGCACGCCGTGGGCAAACACCGAGCGCTCGCCGAGCAACTTGTAGTGATCGTAAACGTCGAGGTAGCCCTTGCGCTCCGGGAACAGCTCTTTGACCCACTCGATTTCCTTGAGGTTTTCGCTGATGTGGGTCTGCATGTACAGATCCGGGTATTCGGTCAGCAATTGGCCGGCGAGGGTCAGTTGCTCCGGGGTGCTGGTCGGCGCGAAACGCGGAGTCACTGCATAGTGCAGACGACCCTTGCCATGCCAGCGCTCGATCAGCGCCTTGCTGTCGACGTAGCTCGATTCGGCGGTGTCGGTCAGGTAATCCGGCGCGTTGCGGTCCATCATCACCTTGCCGGCAATCATGCGCAGGTCGAGCTTCTCGGCCGCCTCGAACAACGAGTTCACTGACTGCGGGTGCACGCTGCCGAACACCAGCGCGGTGGTGGTGCCGTTGCGCAGCAGCTCCTTGACGAAAATGTCAGCGACTTCGTCGGCGTGAGCCTTGTCGCCGAACTGGCTTTCGCACGGGAAGGTGTAGGTGTTCAGCCAGTCGAGCAGTTGCTCGCCGTAGGCACCGACCATGCCGGTTTGCGGAAAGTGAATGTGGGTGTCGATTAAGCCCGGGGTGATCAACGCGTCTTGGTAATGCTCGATTTCGATGTCCGCCGCCAGGGTCGGCAGCAAATCACTGGCGTGGCCGAGGGCGCTGATCTTGCCGCCATCGACCACCAGCAGGCCGTCCTCGAAATATTCGTAGGAGGCTTCGATCCCGACTTCGGCGGGGTCGGCGATGCTGTGCAGGATGGCGGCACGGTAGGCTTTGCGAGTCAGAGGCATGAGGGTTCTCTAATCAGTTTGAGGCTTTGAGTTTGGCGGCCTGACTGCGCCGCGAAACCGGCAGCAGTTTGGCAATCGGTTCGGCGCTGGCAGTCTGCTGGCCGAAGTTGGCGTTATAGGTGGCGATGATTTCGCCGGCGATGGAGATGGCGATTTCCACAGGCAGTTTGCCTTTGACTTCGCCAATGCCCATCGGGCAGCGCATGCGTTGCACGACGCCACTGTCGAAACCGCGATCACGCAGACGGTGTTCGAACTTCACGCGTTTGGTCTTCGAACCGATCAGGCCGAAGTAGGCGAAGTCGTTGCGCTTGAGAATCGCGGCAGTGAGTTCAAGGTCGAGTTGATGGTTGTGGGTCATGACGATGCAATAACTGCCGGCGGGCAGGTCATCGATTTCATCCACAGGCTCCTCGGACACGATTTTACGCACGCCGTGAGGGATGTGTTCGGGGAATTCGGCATCGCGCGAATCGATCCAGCGCACCCGGCAGGGCAGGCTGGCGAGCAGCGGCACCAAAGCACGGCCGACGTGGCCGGCACCGAACACGGCGATTTGCGCCTGCACCTGGCCCATTGGCTCGAACAGCAACACGGTGGCGCCGCCGCAGCACTGGCCAAGGCTGGCGCCGAGGCTGAAGCGCTCCAGATGGGTGTCCTGCTTGCCGCTGGCGAGCATCTCGCGGGCGATCTGCATGGCTTTGTATTCCAGGTGCCCGCCACCGATGGTGTCGAAGCTCTGGTTGGCGCTGATGACCATTTTCGAGCCGGCGTTGCGTGGCGTCGAGCCGAGTTCTTCGATGATCGTCACCAGCACACAGGGCTCGCCCTGATTTTGCAGGTCGGCGAGGGCGTCGATCCAGTTGTACATACACACCTCTCAGATCGTTCCCACGCTCTGCGTGGGAATGCATCACTGGACGCTCCGCGTCCGCTGTTCAGGATGCGACGCAGAGCGTCGCGGGCTGCATTCCCACGCAGAGCGTGGGAACGATCATCAAACAACCTCGGTTTCAGCTTCAACGGCTTTCACCGCTTTCAACTGACGCATCTGCTCACAGCCCCACAACACCCGCTCCGGCGTCGCCGGCGCATCGATCTGCGGCTGATGCTTGTAATCCCCGAGGCTCGCCACCGCGTCCTTGATCGCACACCACGACGCAATCCCGAGCATGAACGGCGGCTCACCGACAGCCTTGGAATGGAACACCGTGTCTTCCGGGTTCTTGCGGTTCTCAACCAGTTTCACCCGCAGGTCCAATGGCATGTCCGCCACCGCCGGGATCTTGTAGCTCGCCGGGCCGTTGGTCATCAGCTTGCCTTTGTTGTTCCAGACCAGCTCTTCCATGGTCAGCCAGCCCATGCCCTGGATGAAGCCACCTTCGACCTGACCGATGTCGATGGACGGGTTCAGCGAGGCGCCGACATCGTGAAGAATGTCGGTCCGCAGCATTTTGTACTCACCGGTCAGGGTGTCGACGATCACTTCGCAGCACGCCGCGCCGAAGGCGAAGTAGTAGAACGGACGGCCACGCGCCTGGCTGCGGTCGTAGTAGATTTTCGGGGTCTTGTAGAAGCCGGTGCTCGACAGCGATACCTGATTGAAATACGCCTGCTGAATCAGCGCTTCAAAGGTCAGGATATGGTCGCGAACACGTACGTGGCCGTTGTGGAATTCGACGTCTTCTTCAGTGACTTTGAAGTGACGCGCAGCGAATTCGACCAGACGTTTCTTGATGATTTCTGCCGCGTTCTGCGCCGCTTTACCGTTCAAGTCGGCACCGCTGGACGCCGCGGTCGGCGAGGTGTTCGGGACCTTGTCGGTGTTGGTCGCGGTGATCTGCACGCGGTCGATTTCAACCTGGAACACTTCGGCCACGACCTGCGCGACTTTGGTGTTCAGGCCCTGGCCCATTTCCGTGCCGCCGTGGTTCAGGTGGATGCTGCCGTCGGTGTAGATGTGGATCAGCGCACCGGCCTGGTTCAAGAAGCTCGCGGTGAAGGAAATGCCGAATTTCACCGGGGTCAGCGCCAGGCCTTTTTTCAGGATCGGGCTATTGGCGTTGTAGCGACGGATCGCCTCGCGACGCTCGTGATACTGGCTGCTTTCTTCCAGTTCGGCGGTCATCTCTTCGAGCATGTTGTGCTCGACGGTCTGGTAGTAATGGGTGACGTTGCGCTCGGTCTTGCCGTAGTAGTTGGCCTTGCGCACGGCGAGCGGGTCGAGTTGCAGGTGACGGGCAATCGCGTCCATCACTTCTTCGATTGCGACCATGCCTTGCGGGCCACCGAAACCACGGTAAGCGGTGTTCGACGCGGTGTTGGTCTTGCAGCGGTGACCGTTGATGGTCGCATCGCCCAAGTAATACGAGTTGTCCGAGTGGAACATCGCCCGGTCAACGATCGACGCGGACAAGTCCGGCGAGCAACCGCAGTTGCCGGCCAGGTCCATGTTGATCCCGTGCAGGCGTCCGGTGCTGTCGAAGCCGACGTCGTATTCGACGTAGAACGGGTGACGCTTGCCGGTCATCAGCATGTCTTCGACGCGCGGCAGGCGCATCTTGGTCGGTTGGCCGGTGAGGTGCGCAACCACCGCGCACAGGCAGGCCGGGCTGGCCGCTTGAGTTTCCTTGCCGCCGAAACCACCGCCCATGCGGCGCATGTCGACGACGATTTTGTTCATCGACACGTCGAGCACTTCGGCGACCAGTTTCTGCACTTCGGTCGGGTTCTGCGTCGAGCAGTAAACGATCATGCCGCCGTCTTCGGTCGGCATCACCGAGGAGATTTGGGTCTCCAGATAGAAGTGTTCCTGACCGCCGATGTGCAGCGTGCCTTGAATGCGGTGTTCAGCCGTGGCGAGCGCAGAAACCGAATCGCCACGCTGGTGGGTGTGGCTGTCGAGCACGAAATGGCGTTTGCGCAGGGCTTCGACTACGTCGAGCACAGGTTCGAGATCTTCGTATTCGATGATCGCGGCCATGGCGGCTTTGCGGGCGGTTTCCAGATCTTTCGCCGCGACGGCAAGCACCGGTTGACCGACGAATTGCACGTCATCAATGGCCAGCAGCGGGTCGCCCGGCATCAGCGGGCCGATGTCTTTCAGGCCCGGCACGTCTTCGTGGGTGATCGCAATGCGCACGCCTTCGAAGGCGTAGCACGGCGAGGTGTCGATGCTGATGATTTTCGCGTGGGCGCGGTCCGACATGCGTGCATACAGGTGCAACTGGTTCGGAAATTCCAAACGGTCATCGATGTACTGCGCTTCACCGGACACGTGCTTGGCGGCGCTGTCGTGCTTGACGCTGCGACCGACACCGGAAGTCAGGTCCTTGGCGAACAATTCAGCCAGTTCAGCTTGGGTTTTTTCTACGCCGTGATGGTTAGACATAAGCGGTCACCCGAGTCTCGATGTGCGGTGTTTGCAGTTCGATGAAGTATTTGCGCAGCAGGTTCTGCGCGCTGAGCAGGCGATATTCCTTGCTGGCGCGGAAGTCCGAGAGCGGGGTGAAATCTTCGGCCAGGGCGGTGCAGGCGCGTTCGACCACGGCGCTGTTGAAAGGCTGACCGACCAGCACGGCTTCACAATGCGCCGCACGTTTCGGGATCGCGGACATGCCGCCGAACGCCATACGCGCATCGGTGATCACGCCGTTTTCGATGCGCAGGTTGAACGCGGCGCAGACAGCGGAGATGTCGTCGTCCAGACGCTTGGAGACTTTATAGGCGCGGAACAGCTGCTCGGCGCTGGCGCGCGGCACGATGATCTTCTCGATGAACTCACTTTCCTGACGGGCCGTGACTTTGTAGTCGATGAAGTAATCTTCCAGGTTGAGCGTGCGGCGGGTTTCGCCTTTGCACAGCACCACCTGCGCGCCGAGGGCGATCAGCAGCGGTGGCGAGTCACCGATCGGCGAGGCGTTGCCGATGTTGCCGCCGAGGGTGCCCTGGTTGCGGATTTGCAGCGAGGCGAAACGGTGCAGCAATTCGCCGAAGTCCGGGTACTCGGCGTTCAACGCTTCGTAGCAGTCGGAGAGGGCGGTGGCAGCGCCAATTTCGATGCGGTCATCGAAGGTTTCGATGCGCTTCATTTCCGCGACGTTGCCGACGTAGATCATCACCGGCAGCGTGCGGTGGAACTGGGTGACTTCCAGTGCCAGATCGGTACCGCCGGCGAGCAGTCGCGCTTGTGGATAAGCATCGTAGAGATCGGCCAGATCGGCGACGGTCAGCGGCACCAGGCAGCGTTTGTCGCCGCTGTTGAGTTCGCCGATATCGGTCGGTGCGATGGCTTTGAGGCGCGCGATGGTATCGGCTTCGCGGGCATCGAACTGATCCGGTTGCTTGCCGCAGCAGGATTGCTCGGCAGCGGCCAGAATCGGCCGGTAGCCAGTGCAGCGGCAGAGGTTGCCGGCCAGCGCTTCGTGAGCCTTGGCGTGATCCGGTGCATCGCTGTTCTTTTGCAGGGCGAACAGCGACATGACGAAGCCGGGGGTGCAGAAACCGCACTGCGAGCCGTGGCACTCGACCATGGCTTTCTGCACGCTGTGCAGTTCGCCTTGGTGCTTGAGGTCTTCGACGCTGATCAATTGTTTGCCGTGCAGCGACGAGACAAAGGTCAGGCACGAATTGAGGCTGCGATAGCGAATGTGTTCGCGGCCAGCGTCATCCGTTTGCAACTCGCCGACCACCACGGTGCAGGCGCCGCAGTCACCGCTGGCGCAACCTTCTTTGGTGCCCGATTTACCAACGTGTTCACGCAGGTAATTGAGCACAGTCAGATTCGGGTCCAGGGCGTGCTCGCTACGGAGTTCCTGGTTAAGTAAAAACTGGATCACGGAAGGCCTCGCAGACTCATTATTGTTGTTAACCGACTTGAGCCGAATTTAGCAGGTCTGACTTTTCGGTCAATGGTTTTCTGACTTAAAGGTCAGGAAAATGCATTTCGTCGATCGACAACGTGTCTATTCAGTATTGACCCACATCGGTCGCCCGGGTTTTTTGTTTGGTTTCTGAAGAAAACTGCGGGAATCGTGCCAAAAACCGCTGAGTGGGCACTCCGCCATGACCGTGCATTTGCGCTACACTGCGCCGCTTGTGCAGATCGATAGAGTTTGAAGGACAACCATGACGTTCAAGGCGCCGGACAGCCTCGCCGAGCAAATTGCTCACCACCTCGCCGAACGCATCATTCGTGGCGAAATGAAGCCGGGAGAGCGCATCCAGGAACAGAAGGTCACGCTGGCACTCAATGTCAGCCGCGGTTCGGTCCGCGAAGCCTTGCTGATCCTCGAACGCCGCCACCTGATCGCGATCCTGCCGCGTCGTGGGGCGCACGTCACCGAACTGACGCCGCACAAGGTGCAGAGCCTGTGCACGCTGATGAGCGAGCTGTACATCCTGCTCGGCAACTCGGTGGCCAACGGCTGGCAAGTGCAGTCGGACATGGCGCCGTTCGTGCAGATCCAGCAGCGTCTGACCACCAGCTACGAGCGTCAGGACATCCGCAGCTTCGTCGACGACAGCTTCGCCGTTATGCGCGCCGCCTATCCGTTCGCCAACAACCCGTACCTGCAAGAGACCGTCGAGAACCTGCAGCCGGCCATGAGCCGCGCGTACTTTCTCGCCCTCGAACAGCGCAAGGCCTCAATGAGCGAGTTCCTCGAGCTGTTTGAACGCTTGCTGGCCGCCGTGCTTGCCCGTGATTTGCCGCAGATCCGCATCGTGCTGACGGCTTACGCCCAGCGCAGCTGCGATCTGGTGGTGTCTGCCCTGACGGTCGCCTAAGCGTGCGGCTCAAGTGCATCAAACTGGCGGGATTCAAATCCTTCGTCGACCCGACCACGGTGAACTTCCCCAGTAATATGGCGGCGGTCGTCGGGCCGAACGGTTGCGGCAAGTCGAACATCATCGACGCCGTACGCTGGGTGATGGGCGAAAGTTCGGCGAAGAACCTCCGTGGCGAGTCGATGACCGACGTCATCTTCAACGGCTCGACCAGCCGCAAACCGGTGAGTCAGGCCAGTATCGAGCTGGTCTTCGACAACTCCGACGGCACCTTGCTGGGCGAATACGCGGCCTACGCGGAAATCTCGATTCGCCGCAAAGTCACCCGCGACAGCCAGACCACCTATTACCTCAACGGCACCAAATGCCGTCGTCGTGACATCACCGATATCTTCCTCGGCACCGGTCTGGGTCCGCGCAGCTACTCGATCATCGAGCAGGGGATGATCTCCAAGCTGATCGAATCCAAGCCCGAAGATCTGCGCAACTTCATCGAAGAAGCCGCTGGCATCTCGAAATACAAAGAGCGCCGCCGCGAGACGGAAAACCGTATCCGCCGCACCCACGAAAACCTTGCCCGTCTGACTGACCTGCGCGAAGAGCTCGAGCGTCAACTCGAACGCTTGCACCGTCAGGCCGAAGCGGCGAAGAAGTATCAGGAATTCAAAGCCGAGGAGCGTCAGCTCAAGGCGCAACTGTCGGCCCTGCGCTGGCAGGATCTCAACGATCAGGTCGGTCAGCGCGAGTCGATCATCGGCACCCAGGAAATCAGTTTCGAGGCCTTGGTCGCCGAGCAGCGCAATGCCGATGCGGCCATTGAGCGCCTGCGCGACGGTCATCATGACCTGTCCGAGCGCTTCAATCTGGTGCAGGGGCGCTTCTATTCGGTCGGTGGTGATATCGCCCGGGTCGAGCAGAGCATCCAGCATGGCCAGCAACGTCTGCGTCAGTTGCAGGACGATCTGAAAGAAGCCGAGCGCGCGCGTCTGGAAACCGAATCGCACCTGGGCCACGACCGCACCCTGCTGCTGACCCTCGGCGAAGAGCTGGACATGCTCACCCCCGAGCAGGAAGTCACCAGCGCTGCCGCCGAAGAAGCCGCTGCTGCGCTGGAAGATTCCGAATCGGTCATGCACGGCTGGCAGGAGCAGTGGGACGCCTTCAACCTGACCGCCGCCGAACCGCGCCGTCAGGCCGAAGTGCAGCAGTCGCGCATCCAGCAGCTGGAAACCAGCATGGAGCGTCTGGCTGACCGGCAAAAGCGTCTCGGCGAAGAGCGCGCATTGCTCTCGGCGGACCCGGAAGACGCGGCGATCATGGAGCTCAACGAGCAGCTCGCTGAGTCCGAAGCAACCCTCGAAGATTTGCAGACCAGCGAAGAAGCGCAGGTCGAAAAACTCGAACAACTGCGCCAGGAATTGCAGCAAGCGCTGACCGCGCAGCAACAGGCGCAGGGCGACTTGCAGCGGCTCAATGGTCGCCTCGCTTCCCTCGAGGCGTTGCAGCAAGCGGCGCTTGATCCGGGCACCGGCACCGCCGAATGGCTGAAAGAACACAACCTCGCCGAGCGGCCGCGTCTGGCTGAGGGCTTGAAGGTTGAGGCCGGTTGGGAATTGGCGGTGGAAACCGTGCTCGGCGCCGATCTGCAAGCGGTGCTGGTCGACGACTTCAGCGGTTTCGATTTGTCCGGCTTCACTCAGGGCGATCTGCGCCTGCTCAGCCCGGCCAGCGATGGCGTGCGCGTTGCGGGCAGCCTGCTCGACAAGGTTGATGCGCAGATCGATCTGTCGCCGTGGCTCGGTCAGGTCAAACCGGTCGACAGCCTTGAGCAGGCCTTGGCCTTGCGCGGGCAATTGAGCGCCGGCGAAAGCCTGATCAGCCGCGACGGTTACTGGGTCGGTCGGCATTTCCTGCGCGTACGTCGGGCCAGTGAAGCGGAAAGCGGCATGCTCGCCCGTGGCCAGGAAATCGAAGCGCTGCACCTTGAGCGTGAAGAGAAAGAAGCCACGGTCGAGGCCATGGAAACCCGTCTGCAAACCCTGCGCGCGCAACAGCGTCAGCAGGAAAACGGTCGCGAGCATTTGCGCCGTCTGCTGCAAGACGAGGCGCGTCAGCAAGGCGAATTGAAAGCGCAATTGTCCGCCGGCAAAGCCAAGGCTGAACAGCTGACTTTGCGCCGCACCCGTCTCGATGAAGAACTGGTCGAACTCGGCGAGCAGCGCGAGCTTGAGCACGAACAGATCGGCGAAGCGCGCATGCAATTGCAGGACGCGCTGGATGCCATGGCGCTGGACACCGAGCAGCGCGAGTTGCTGCTGGCCCAGCGCGACAGCCTGCGCGAACGTCTCGACCGCGTGCGTCAGGAAGCGCGCCAGCACAAGGATCACGCGCATCAGTTGGCCGTGCGTCTCGGCTCGTTGCGCGCGCAGCACGACTCGACGCGTCAGGCGTTGGAGCGTCTGGAAATGCAGGCCGAGCGTCTGACCGAAAAGCGCGAACAGTTGAGCCTGAACCTGGAGGAGGGCGAGGCGCCGCTGGAAGAGCTGCGCCTGAAACTCGAAGAGCTGCTCGACAAGCGCATGACCGTCGACGAAGAACTGAAAACCGCGCAGATCGCCCTTGAAGACGCTGATCGCGAATTGCGCGACGCGGAAAAACGCCGGACTCAGGCCGAGCAGCAATCACAATTGATTCGCGGCCAGCTCGAACAGCAGCGCATGGAATGGCAAGCCCTGACGGTGCGGCGCAAGGCTTTGCAGGATCAATTGCTCGAAGACGGCTACGATCTCAACGGCGTGCTCGCGACATTAACCGCGCAAGCCAGTGAACGCGAAGCCGAAGAAGAACTCGAACGCATCAATGCGCGGATTCAGCGCTTGGGTGCGATCAACCTCGCGGCCATCGACGAATACACGCAACAATCCGAGCGCAAGCGTTATCTGGATGCGCAGGATGCCGATCTGGTCGAAGCGCTGGAGACCCTTGAGAACGTTATTCGCAAGATCGACAAGGAAACCCGCAACCGCTTCAAAGATACCTTTGATCAGATCAATGGCGGTTTACAGGCACTTTTTCCAAAAGTTTTCGGTGGTGGACGGGCGTATTTGGAACTGACGGGCGAAGATCTACTCGATACAGGGGTAACGATCATGGCGCAGCCGCCCGGGAAGAAGAACAGCACCATCCATTTGCTCTCCGGCGGGGAAAAAGCCCTGACCGCGCTGGCACTGGTTTTTGCCATCTTCAAATTGAACCCAGCGCCGTTCTGCATGCTCGATGAGGTTGACGCACCGCTGGATGACGCTAACGTTGGACGCTACGCACGCTTGGTCAAAGAGATGTCGCAGACCGTGCAGTTCATCTATATCACCCACAACAAGATCGCCATGGAAATGGCCGAGCAGTTGATGGGCGTAACGATGCATGAACCGGGTTGTTCGCGACTGGTGGCCGTGGATGTCGAGGAGGCGATGGCGATGGTGGACGCCTGAGCCAGCGTGGTGTCGGACAGGGATGAGAAGTTTGTAGGACTTTTTTACCGGGCTCGACTTGCTGGCCAATCGACATATTCGCGCAAGCCAATGAGACAGACGGTGTAAAGTTGTCTTTGGTCGTGCTAGTTTAATGTCAATTTTTCGTATACGTGGGCAAAACGCCTGTCAGAACATAGAGTTGGCGCCACGTTTTAAAGCGGTTTGCACAATGTAAACCCCTTATTTTTCAGCATTTTTTATAGAGGCACGGGATTACATGGAAATCGGTCTGCGCGAGTGGCTGATCGTCATCGGCATCATTGTGATAGCCGGTATTCTTTTCGATGGCTGGCGCCGTATGCGCGGCGGCAAGGGAAAACTGAAATTCCGTCTTGACCGAAGTTTGTCCAATCTGCCGGACGAGGACACCAGCGCTGAGCTGTTGGGCCCGGCCCGCGTGCTGGATACCCACAAAGAACCGCAACTGGACGAGCACGACCTGCCGTCGGTGAGCATGCCGGCCCGCGAAGCACGCGAGCCTCGCGAAACCGCCTCGAAACGTGGCAAGCGCGGCGGCAAAGGTTCGGCACAGGGCGACTTGAACCTGGATCTGGATCTGGACGACGGCCCGAGCTTCAGCAGCCGTGACGATGATTTCGTTGAAGACACCAAGCCTTCGCCAGCAGTGGTCGACAAAGACCAGCCACAAGCTGAAGAAGTGCTGGTGATCAGCGTGATCTGCCGTGACGCCGCTGGCTTCAAAGGCCCGGCGCTGCTGCAGAACATTCTGGAAAGCGGTCTGCGATTCGGCGAGATGGACATTTTCCACCGTCACGAAAGCATGGCTGGCAACGGTGAAGTGCTGTTCTCCATGGCCAACGCGGTCAAACCGGGCATCTTCGATCTGGACGACATCGACCATTTCAGCACCCCGGCGGTGAGCTTCTTCCTCGGCCTGCCAGGCCCGCGTCATCCGAAGCAAGCTTTCGACGTGATGGTCGCCGCAGCACGCAAGCTGTCGCAGGAATTGAACGGCGAGCTGAAAGATGATCAGCGCAGCGTTCTGACTGCACAAACGATTGAACACTACCGTCAGCGAATCGTAGAGTTCGAACGTCGCGCCCTGACCCAGAAGCGCTGATTGAAAAAGATTGCCTCGCGATCAGAGGCAATCAGCAATATAAATTGAGCAGCCTCGGCTGCTCTTTTGCTTTATGAGAGAACACCCATGACCGCCGCCAAAAACCGCATTCTAGAGCTGCGCGCTGAACTCGATCAGCACAACTACCGTTACCACGTTCTCGACGAGCCGAGCATTCCGGACGCCGAATACGACCGGTTGTTTCACGAGCTCAAGGCGTTGGAAGCGGCCAACCCGGAACTGATCACCAGCGACTCGCCGACCCAGCGTGTCGGCAGTGTGGCGCTCACGGCGTTTACTCAGGTGCGTCACGAAGTGCCGATGCTCAGCCTAGGCAATGCCTTCGAAGAAACCGACATGCGCGAGTTCGATCGCCGTGTCACCGAGGGTCTGGATATCCCCGCTGGCGATCTGTTCGGCGGCGGCGCGGCGGTGGAATACAGCTGCGAACCAAAGCTCGATGGCCTGGCGGTCAGCCTGCTTTATGAGAATGGCGTATTGGTGCGCGGCGCCACACGCGGCGACGGCACCACCGGCGAAGACATCAGCGTCAACGTGCGCACCGTGCGCAACATTCCGCTGAAGCTGCACGGCGAAGGCTGGCCGGCGACCCTGGAAGTGCGCGGCGAAGTGTTCATGTCCAAGGCCGGTTTCGAGCGTCTCAACGCCTCGCAACTGGAAATCGGCGGCAAGACTTTCGCCAACCCGCGCAACGCCGCCGCCGGCAGTTTGCGCCAGCTCGATTCGAAGATCACCGCCAATCGTCCGCTGGAGTTCTGCTGCTACGGCATCGGTCAGGTCTCCGACGATATTTCCGACACGCACATCGGCAACCTCAAGCAGTTGCAGAAGTGGGGCATGCCGATCAGCCACGAGTTGAAGCTGGCCAAGGGCATCGACGAATGCCTGGATTACTATCGCGATATCGGCGCGCGTCGAAACGCCCTGACCTATGAAATCGACGGCGTGGTGTTCAAGGTCAACAGCATTGCCGATCAGCGTGAGCTGGGCTTTCGCGCTCGCGAGCCGCGCTGGGCCATCGCGCATAAATTCCCGGCGATGGAAGAACTCACTGAACTGCTCGACGTGGAATTCCAGGTCGGACGAACCGGTGCCGTCACCCCAGTGGCGCGTCTGAAACCGGTCAAGGTCGCCGGCGTCACCGTGGCCAATGCGACGCTGCACAACATGGATGAAGTCGCGCGTCTGGGCTTGATGATCGGCGACACCGTGATCATCCGCCGTGCCGGTGACGTGATCCCGCAAGTGGTGCAAGTCGTTTTGGAGCGTCGCCCGGAAAACGCGCGTGCGGTGCAGATTCCCGAAAGTTGTCCGGTCTGCGGTTCGCACGTGGAGCGCACGCAGCTGATCAAACGCAGCAAAGGCAAGGAAACCGTCAGCGAAGGCGCGGTGTATCGCTGCGTCGGGCGTCTGGCCTGTGGTGCGCAGCTGAAGCAGGCGATCATTCACTTCGTCTCGCGCCGCGCGATGGACATCGAAGGCCTCGGCGACAAGAGCGTCGAGCAATTGGTCGATGAAGGTCTGGTCAGTTCGCCAGCCGATCTGTATGCGCTGAAGTTCGACGACATTGTCGATCTGGAAGGTTTTGCCGAGGTGTCGAGCAAAAAGCTGCTCGCCGCCATTGAAGACAGCAAGAAGCCGGGGTTGGCGCGGTTTATTTATGCGCTGGGCATTCCGGACGTCGGTGAGGAGACCGCCAAGGTGCTGGCGCGCTCGCTGGGTTCGCTGGAGCGCGTGCAGCAGGCGTTGCCGCAAGTGCTGACCTACCTGCCGGATGTCGGTCTGGAAGTGGCGCATGAGATTCACAGCTTCTTTGAAGACGCGCACAACCAGCAGGTGATCACCGAGTTGCTCGGCCATGGTTTGCAGATTCAGGATCAGGGCGAATTGGGCGCCGAGTTTGCCGCCAGCACCACACTCGGTGGTTTCCTCGACAAGCTGCACATTCCCTCGGTCGGCCCGGGCGGCGCGCAGAAACTGGCGGACAAGTTCGGTTCGCTGGAAGCGGTGATGAACGCTGACTGGCTGGACATGCGTCAGGCCTTGCCGGAGAAACAGGCCAATTCGGTGCGCGAGTTTTTTGCGGTCGCGGAGAATCGGCAACTGGCTGAGGCATCCGAAAAACAGCTGCGTGATTTCGGCATGCACTGGCAGAGCGAAAAGAAAGTGGTTGAAGGCTTGCCGTTGTCCGGCGAGACCTGGGTGCTGACCGGCAAGGTCGAGCTGATGAGCCGTGACGTCGCCAAGGAGCATCTGGAAAGCCTCGGTGCCAAGGTTGCCGGTTCCGTGTCGGCGAAGACCCATTGCGTGGTCGCAGGTCCGGGTGCTGGCTCCAAGCTGACCAAGGCCAATGAGTTGGGCGTGAAAGTGATGGACGAAGAAACCTTCATCGCCTTCCTGAAAACCCACGGCATCTCCGCCTGACTGATCGTTCCCACCCAGAGCGTGGGAACGATCATCGCGCCAGAATGATCTAGTCTCTGCAAGCCCCAGGGAGAGATCGCCATGCACCGTTTTTTCGAGCAGCTGAGTTCCCGCATCATCGCGCCGTTCATGGCCGAATCCTCGCGCAACAGCAAAGTCTGGCCGTGCCGCTGCGGCCAGTCGCTTTTCTTTCGCAACAGTCAGTGTCTGGCTTGCAATGCACTGCTTGGCTATCAACCCGAACAAAGCCGTCTGACGTCGTTGCAACCGGGCCCGTACGAGAACACCTGGACGCTCGACGCTGATCCCGAGGCCGGGTTGTTCCGCCGCTGCGCCAACCTTGATACCGCAGCGGCGTGCAACTGGCTGCTGCCGGCCAACGATCACGACAGCCTGTGCATCGCTTGCAGCCTCAACCGCACCATTCCCGATCTGTCCGACCCGGAAAACCCCGAACGCTGGCGCAAAGTCGAAATCGCCAAGCGCCGACTGGTGGCGCAACTGATCACCCTCGGTTTGCCGGTGATTCCGAAAACGGTGGACGAAGACACCGGTCTGGCCTTCGACTTCATTGGTGTCGATCTCCAAGGCAATGCGCCGATGACCGGCCACGCCAACGGCCTGATCACCCTCGACATCAAAGAAGCCGATGACGCGCATCGTGAGCAGGTGAGGGCGCAGATGCACGAACCGTATCGCACGCTGCTCGGGCATTTTCGCCATGAAGTCGGCCATTATTATTGGGATCGCCTGATCGCTAACGGCCCGTGGCTCGGTTCATTCCGCAACCTGTTCGGCGACGAGCGCGCCAGTTACGCCGAGGCGCTGGACCGGCACTATCAACAAGGCGCGCCACTCGACTGGCCGCAGCACTACGTCAGCGCCTACGCAACCATGCACCCGTGGGAAGACTGGGCGGAAACCTGGGCGCATTACCTGCACATGATGGACGCTGTGGATACCGCGCTGGGTTTCGGCATGAGCGCGCGGGAAATGGATTTCGACTATCAGCCGTTTCCGACCAGCACGCTGTACGACCCTGAGCATCCCGGCGGCGAGGCGTTTCTGTCGTTCGTCAATGCGTGGATCGAACTGGCCGGCATGCTCAATGAACTGTCACGCAGCATGGGCCAGCCGGATTTCTATCCTTTCGTGCTGCCGGCACCGGCGATTGCCAAGCTGCATTTCATTCATCTGGTGATCCAGCAGGCGGGCGGCAAGGCAGACGAGGTGCTGGCTCTGTAAGCGGGGCTACAAGCTGCGATCTTTATGTCCTTGAAGCGCTTCATATTTTTAATCTGCAACCAACGGTTGTAACTTCATCTCAGATAGGTACAATGGCGCGGCTCGCCGACAGGCAAGCGTCGTTATGGTGACCCCATCGGTCCCCCCGCAACGATTACCCGTGAACCTGGTCAGAGCCGGAAGGCAGCAGCCACAGCGGGAACATTGTGTGCCGGGGTGTGGCTGGTGGGGTCGCCACCTTAACGAAACATCGAACGCTGTAAACAGAACTGCATGGGTTTTGCCCACTGCGGTTTTTTTATGCCTGCAATTTGGCCTCAGGGATCATCCGCGGTGAATGCGCTGGTCATTTTCTGATGCGAAATTTCCCGTCGTGTCCTGCGCCTCGCTCGGATGCCGCCGTTGAACAGTGGCATACTCCCTTGCCTGGCATCGTGAGGTAATGGAAGTGGATGAACTCGACGATCTGACCCGGGAAAGGCTCCGGGAATGGCAATTACGCCGTCTGGAGATCAAGGATCAGATGCAGGATCATCCCGAGCGAACGCTGGAGCTCTCGAAGGTGCTCGACTCGATGGATGACGAGCACGTGGAGATTCTGGCGGCGGCAGCGTCGCTCAAGCAGGGCGCGCCTCAGTCAGAGCCCGAACCGCAACCATCCAGCCCGATAGCCGCTCAATTCAATGTGCAATTGCAGGCCACTGCCGGCAGTCCTGAAGACCTGCGCAAGCTGCTGGAACTGGCGCTCTACGAAGTGCAGGCGCAGATTGATGGCAACCCTGTGGTCGCAGGTCAGGATCGAAGCTATCCCGGCGGCATGTCGGGGACGCTGGGCGATTACCACTTCGCGCTGCGCATCAACGATGAGCGTACCGATAAACCTGCTCTGAATGAAGTCGCGCGCCTCGCTGGCCAATTCTCTGCGGGGGCGGGCGCCAGGCCTGCGGCGCAAAACCGCGAAACGAACGAAGCGTATGACCAGGATTGACCTGGTGATGTGTCCCTGCCCAGGCGTGAGGTTGTATGCAGCCGGAACATTTTGATTTATCCACCCCTGTGTTCCTGCCGGTCACCCATGATGCCTGCACGGCGCTGTTGCAGGCGGATGGCGAAAAAACACTGGTCAGTCTGACGGAGCCAGAGTTGGCGGCGATCCTCGTCATTCAGAACCTGGCCCAGGCCAGCGAAAAAGACCTCACGGCCAGCACCGCCGAGAAGACGCTCGCCAAGTTGATGGATTGGGCCGTCGATGCCCGGGGCACGGGATCCACCGCCGGTTTGCTCTCAGAGGCGCAGCGCCTGTTCGATCCGCGCAAGTTGTATTTCGGGCTCAATGCGATCAAGGGCCTGAACCTGCGTTTTCTCATGGCTGACGAAGTCGCGGAGCAGGGTTTCCTGTTGGCCGATGGCAAATGGGACGTGGATTACAAGATTCGCCACAAACAGCAGAACAATCCGTTCATCCAGCAAATGGTCACGCCGCGCCACCGCGAGCGTTGGCTGAGCGATGCGCAGGACAAAATGCTGAGAACCTTCCGCGCCAATCTGGACGAAGACCTGCATGTGCAAGGCTATGCGGGCATCGGCAAAAGCCATCTGCTGGGGGCGCTGGTGGAGTGCCTGCGAAGTGACCGGACGTTGATCCTGGCCCGCACGCCGGCCAAGCTGGAAACCTTGCGCAAGCACCTCAAGCAAGCGCAGGACAAGGACGTCGCCCAGACCTTCCGCCATTTCGCGCGAACTCAGTTGTATGGCCCACGGCCTCCGGTGGCCAGAACACCTGCGCGGATGCCGAGCAAGCAAGCGCTCGCGCAGGAGCTGAATATCTTCGGCTTCCGCCGCCACGATGGCCAGGGCACGCTGGACGTCTGTCTGCGTGTGCTTGCGCTGTACTGTGGCTCACGGGATCACAGCTTGTCGGCGCGGCACCTGCCTTTTTTCCAGCAACCCTTGTCGCCTGCCGACACTCAGGTCTTGCTCGAGTATTCAAGTCGCCTGTGGATTTACCTTGAGACGAATCCGGTGTGGGCCAGCCAGACCGGGTTTGAAACCTTGCTGATGATCAAGCGCGCCAGTCTGTCGGGCTGCCGGGTGCCGGCGCGCTATACCCATGTGATCATCGACGAGAGTCAGGATGTGCCGGCGTCGCTGCTGCAAATCATCGAGCGCGGACGGCAGGTGCTGATTACCTTGGGCGATGAGTATCAGCAGGCCAGCGGCGAAGCGATGCAGCGCAAGCGTGAGGTTCGGCAAAGCGACATCAGTTATTCCGTGCGCTCGGGGCGCAATGTCGAGCGGCTGGTTAATCCGCTGATCTCGCGGCACTCGCACAAGAGCAAGGTGCCGTTCGAGGGCGCGCGCAACGCGGACGTCGACATCGAGCACTATCCGCAAGGTTTCGTGCCGCCCGAGGGCTGCGTGATTCTCACTGCATCGCCTTGGGACACGATGATGTGGGCCATCCATCTGCACGACGCCAACTGCGCGTTCAGCTTTCCCGACAAGGACATGCAGGCCGGTCTCAAGCACTTCATGACCACCGCTATCGAGCTGTTCAATCCACAATTCTACGATGCCGAGTTCAGCGAAAAAGGCCGGCATCCGTATTTCAGCGATCTCGTGGATTGGCAGCAGGTGCGTGAGGCCAACCAGTTCGATGAGGCCTTTGTGTGGGTCGAAGCCGAATTGGGAAAAGGCTTCAGAATGGCTGATTTGACTCGCTTGAACGGCCGGGTCGGCGAGCCGGGCAAGGCCTGTATGATGATGATGGCCGAGCAGGCGGGGGGGATGGAGTTCAATCGCGTCCTGCTGACGGGGGCGTTGCTCAGCAATGAGAAATTCAAGGATGCCTACGAATTCGATCAGCGGATCTGTGCCGTGTACATCGCCATTTCCCGTGCGCGGCAACAGCTTTATCTGCCTTACGACGTCGTCGAGTGGATCGAGTATCACGACAGCCGTGAGCCGAAATTCCGCGAGTCGCACGGGTATTGAACGCGCTCTCACAGGGAATCAAGGTTTGTCCTCTGCGCTACCGGTATACAAACGGATAATGTCATCAATCTCCCCCGACATTTTCATCCGCAGCAAGGTGCGCAATATCCGCTGCACCGGTACGTTCGGGTCGTTTCTGACATAGCAGCCGACCTGCTGCTCCTGCAGCACCGCGACGCCTTGCAACTTCTGCTCGGGCGGCAGGCGTTGATTGAGCCAGTCCAGCGTCCACTGGTTGCTCACCGCATAGCGGTAGCGCCCGGCCAGGAGTTTTTCCAGAACCTGTTCCTGATTGCGCGCATCTTCGCGCTGCAGTTGGCCACTATCGAACAAGGGCTGCAGGGTGGGGTAGGTGTAGCCGAGCACGGTGCCGATCGATTGGCGTGGCAGGGTTTTCGCGTCAACGCTGGTGGGCGGGCCTTGGCGGCTGACCAACAGATCGCGTTGAAACAGCAGCGGCAGGCTCCAGATGTAATCCCCGGACTGGTTTGGCAGCCACGACTGCGCCGCATAGCAGCGCACGTCGATCTCGCCGTGCTCCATGGCGCTCTGCACACGGGTGCGCGGCAGCACATGAAATTGCGCCGGAACGCCGACCTGGGTGGCCAGGCTGAGCATGATGTCGTAAAGAATGCCTTGGGTCGGGCGGCCGCGTTCGTATTGCACCATCGGCATCGCCCAACTGTCGGGCATGGCAAAGCGCAACGGGGTTTCCGCTGCCGTTACGCTCAGGCTGATTCCCAGCAGTGCCCCCAAGGCCCAACGCATAAACGCTCCGGTAATTCCCTGTCCTGAGCCGATAAAAGCCTCTGCTCATGCAGCTTAGCCACATTAGACGAGGACACCGGATGCAATTTTGCCCTTGCTCCGCTAGCATTAGCCGCTTCTGCTTCCTTCGCTGCGACGGTTTTCGATGAGTTATCAGGTTCTTGCACGTAAATGGCGTCCGCGCTCGTTCCGCGAAATGGTCGGCCAGACCCATGTGCTCAAGGCTCTGATCAATGCCTTGGACAGCCAACGGCTGCACCATGCGTACCTGTTCACCGGTACGCGCGGGGTCGGTAAGACCACCATTGCGCGGATCATCGCCAAATGCCTGAACTGTGAGACAGGTATCACTTCCAGCCCGTGCGGCGAATGCTCGGTGTGCCGGGAAATCGACGAGGGCCGTTTCGTCGATCTGATCGAGATCGACGCCGCGAGCCGCACCAAGGTCGAAGACACCCGCGAACTGCTCGACAACGTCCAGTACGCCCCGAGCCGTGGGCGCTTCAAGGTCTATCTGATCGACGAAGTGCACATGCTGTCCAGCCATTCCTTCAATGCGCTGCTGAAAACCCTCGAAGAGCCGCCGCCGTACGTCAAATTCATCCTGGCAACCACCGATCCGCAGAAACTTCCGGCAACGATTTTGTCGCGCTGCCTGCAGTTCTCCCTGAAGAACATGACGCCGGAACGCGTGGTCGAGCATTTGACCCACGTGCTGACCGCCGAGAACGTGCCGTTCGAAGACGATGCACTGTGGCTGCTCGGTCGCGCCGCTGACGGTTCGATGCGTGACGCCATGAGCCTGACCGATCAGGCCATCGCCTTCGGTGAAGGCAAGGTGCTCGCCACCGACGTGCGCGCGATGCTTGGCACGCTGGATCATGGTCAGGTCTATGACGTCCTGCATTCGCTGATCGAAGGCGATGCCAAGGCGTTGCTCGAAGCCGTGCGTCACCTGGCCGAGCAGGGCCCGGACTGGAACGGCGTGCTCTCGGAAATCCTTAACGTGCTGCACCGCGTGGCCATCGCCCAGGCGCTGCCGGAAGGCGTCGACAACGGCCACGGCGACCGCGATCGCGTGTTGGCTTTGGCGCAGGCCTTGCCGGCCGAAGACGTGCAGTTTTACTACCAGATGGGCCTGATCGGTCGCCGCGATTTGCCGCTGGCGCCGGATCCTCGTGGCGGTTTCGAAATGGTCCTGCTGCGGATGCTCGCCTTCAGGCCCGCCGATACCGCGGACGCGCCGAGGCAACCGCTAAAGCCAGTGGGGATCAGCCAGGCCACAGTTGATTCCGCAAACTCAGTGGCTGCCGCGCCTAAACCTGCGCCGGTAGTCGCTGCGGCTGTTGCGCCGGCGCCAGCGCCAGTGGCTGCACCTGCGCCGGCTCCCGAGCCTGCGCCGGTGGCTACTGTTGCTGCGCCAGAGCCTGAGCCAGCGCCGGTCATCGCTGAAGAAGTGGTCGATCTGCCTTGGAATGATCCGGTAGAGACTGCGCCCGAAGCCGAGTCCGAGCCTGAACCGGCCCAGCAACCCGCCGTCGAGCCGGTGCTGGAAACCACCGCCGAGCAACCCGACTTGCCGCCGATGCCGCTGCCGACTCCGGACAGCGTCGTCCCGGAGGCGCCTGAGTGGGCCGCCGCGCCGATTCCCGAGCCTTCGGTCGCCGAGGTCGATGCCGCGACACCGGGCATGGACCTGGACGACGAGCCGCCGCTGGACGAGGATTACATCGAGCCGGACATGGATTCGGCCTACAGCTACCTCGACGAACTGGCCAGCGAACACGCCGCCGAACCTGCGCCGGAGCCCGAGCCAGAACCTGCAGCCGCGCCGGCCACCGGTCTGGCGTTGCAATGGCTGGAGCTGTTCCCGCAACTGCCGATTTCCGGCATGACCGGCAGCATCGCCGCCAACTGCACGTTGATCGCTGTGGATGGCGACCACTGGCTGATGCACCTCGACCCGGCGCACAGCGCACTGTTCAACGCCACGCAACAGCGGCGTCTCAACGATGCGCTGAACCAGTTTCACGGTCGTACGCTGACGCTGACTATCGAGCTGATCAAGCCCGAGCAGGAAACCCCGGCCCAGGCTGCGTCCCGTCGCCGTGCCAACCGTCAGCGCGAGGCGGAGGAGTCGATTCACGGCGATCCGTTCATCCAGCAGATGGTTCAGCAGTTCGGCGCGGTGGTGCGACACGATACTATTGAACCTGTCGAGGCTCTGGTCACTCAGGGCTAATAACTGAAGGCGTTCGGCTGCATTGGCCGGGCGCTGTTTTGATCCAAGTACTTTTGAGGTGATTCCCATGATGAAAGGTGGCATGGCCGGCCTGATGAAGCAGGCGCAGCAGATGCAGGAAAAAATGGCCAAGATGCAGGAAGAACTGGCCAACGCTGAAGTCACCGGTAAGGCCGGCGGCGACATGGTCACCGTGGTGATGACCGGTCGTCACGACGTCAAAAGCGTGAGCATCGACCCAAGCCTGGTCGAAGGTCTGAGCGAAGACGACAAGGAAATGCTTGAAGCCGTTGTTGCTGCCGCCGTCAACGACGCCGTGCGCAAGATCGAAGCCAACAGCCAGGAAAAAATGGGCAGCATGACCGCCGGCATGAACCTGCCAGCGGGTATGAAACTGCCATTCTGATTCGCCATCCGGCGACAGATGAGCTACACAAAATGCCAGGCATTGCGCCTGGCATTTTTGTTTCTGGCTGATCGTTCCCACGCTCTGCGTGGGAACGCAGCCCGGGACGCTCCGCGTCCCAAGTACAGAGCCGAAGCGGAGCGTCCGTTGAGGCATTCCCACGCGGAGCATGGGAACGATCAACCCCGGCTACCTGAAGAAACATCGAACACACCCTAGCCACAACGGTCTGCTCCCTATACTCGCTGAATTCACACTTCACAGGAGACGCTGACATGTCCGACCCTCTCACGCTCAACCAACGCTTCGTTCTCGCTTCACGCCCGGTGGGCGCGCCGACCCCGGAAAACTTCCGCCTCGAACGCGAAGCCCTGCCTGATCTGCAAGACGGCGAGGTGCTGTTGAAAACCCTGTACCTGTCCCTCGATCCCTACATGCGCGGACGCATGAGCGACGCACCTTCCTACGCCGCGCCGGTGCAAATCGGCGAAGTGATGACCGGCGGCGCTGTCAGCCGAGTCGAAGATTCGCGTCATCCAAAATTCCATAAGGGCGATCTGGTAGTCGGTGCTACCGGTTGGCAGAGCCACAGCATCAGCGACGGCCGCAACATCATTCCGATCCCGTCCGGGCTGCCGAGCCCGTCGATGGCCTTGGGTGTGCTGGGCATGCCGGGCATGACCGCTTACATGGGCCTGATGGATATTGGCCAGCCGAAAGAAGGCGAGACACTCGTGGTCGCCGCTGCTTCCGGTGCGGTCGGTTCGGTGGTCGGGCAAGTGGCGAAGATCAAAGGCCTGCGCGCGGTCGGTGTGGCCGGCGGTGCCGAGAAGTGCAAGTACGTGGTCGAAGAGCTGGGTTTTGACGCCTGCATCGATCACAAGGCACCTGATTTCGCCGAGCAACTGGCCAAGGCCTGTCCCGATGGCATCGACGTCTATTACGAAAACGTCGGTGGCCATGTGTTTGACGCCGTGGTGCCGCTGCTCAATCCCAAGGCGCGGATTCCGTTGTGCGGCCTGATCGCCGGTTACAACGCCTCTGAGGCTCCTGAAGGCCCGGATCGTCTGCCGATGCTGCAACGCACGCTGCTGACCAAACGCGTGCGCATCCAAGGCTTCATCGTGTTCGACGATTACGGTGACCGTCAGCCGGAATTCATCAGCCACATGGTGCCGTGGGTGCGCGATGGCAAGGTGAAATTCCGCGAAGACGTGGTCGACGGCCTGGAGCAGGCGCCCGAAGCGTTTATCGGTCTGCTGGAGGGGCGTAACTTCGGCAAACTGGTGGTTCGGGTTGCGCAGGACTGAGTATTTGACGCTGGCCAGAGGCGCGGGTATAAACCGCGTCTCGTTGTTTAGTCGGACTGTTTATCCATGAGCTTCAGCCCTTTGATTCGCCAACTGATCGATGCTTTGCGTACTTTGCCGGGCGTCGGTCAGAAAACCGCCCAGCGCATGGCGTTGCAGTTGCTCGAACGTGACCGCAGCGGCGGCTTGCGTCTGGCCCAGGCCCTCAGCCAGGCCATGGAAGGGGTTGGCCACTGCCGCCAGTGCCGCACGCTGACCGAAGACGATTTGTGCCCGCAATGCGCCGACACCCGCCGCGACGACACGTTGCTGTGCGTGGTGGAAGGGCCGATGGACGTGTACGCGGTCGAGCAGACCGGTTTCCGCGGTCGTTATTTTGTCCTCAAGGGACATTTGTCGCCGCTCGATGGCTTGGGGCCTGAGGCCATCGGCATTCCGCAGTTGATGACGCGGATTGAAGAGGCGGGCACGTTTGCCGAAGTCATCCTCGCCACCAATCCGACGGTGGAAGGCGAGGCGACGGCGCATTACATCGCGCAATTGCTGAACAACAAAGGCCTGATTGCCTCGCGCATTGCTCACGGCGTGCCGTTGGGGGGTGAGCTGGAACTGGTCGATGGCGGCACGCTGGCGCATTCGTTTGCCGGGCGGAAACCGATTTCCCTGTAAATTCTGTGGTGCTTGATTTCACGCCTTCGCGAGCAGGCTCGCTCCCACAGGGGATTTGTGAACGACACAAAAACCAATGTGGGAGCGAGCCTGCTCGCGAATGGCGCGCCTCGGTCTGTCTGACTCACACAATCTTGTTGAAAACCAAGCAAGCGCTCGGTTAAGTTCGGCGAACCCTTCCGTGGAGCTCGCCCATGCCTGCCTTTCAGGAATACTTCGCCCCCAGCCATCAAATGGTCCGTGACAGCGTCAGACGCTTCGTCGAACGCGAGATCCTGCCGGACATCGATCAGTGGGAAGAAGCCGAAAGCTTCCCCCGTGAGCTGTACCTGAGGGCTGGCGCCGCCGGAATACTCGGTATCGGTTACCCCGAGGCGCTCGGTGGCAGCCATGAAGGCGATCTGTTCGCCAAGGTCGCCGCCAGTGAGGAACTCATGCGCAGCGGCTCAGGCGGGCTTGTCGCAGGGCTCGGCTCGCTGGATATCGGCCTGCCGCCGATCGTCAAATGGGCGCGGTCCGAGGTGCGCGATCGCGTTGTCCCGCAAGTGCTCAGCGGCGAAAAGATCAGTGCATTGGCGGTCACCGAGCCCGGCGGCGGCTCCGATGTTGCCAACCTGCAAACCCGCGCCGTACGTGACGGCGACGTCTATCGGGTCAGCGGCAGCAAAACCTTTATCACCAGTGGCGGGCGCGCCGATTTCTACACCGTTGCGGTGCGCACCGGTGCGCCGGGTTTCGGCGGCATCAGCCTGTTGTTGATCGAGAAGGGCACGCCCGGTTTCACCGTCGGCCGTCAGCTGAAGAAAATGGGCTGGTGGGCGTCGGACACGGCGGAATTGTTCTTCGACGACTGCCGCGTGCCTGTAGGAAATCTGATCGGCGCCGAGAACATGGGCTTCGCCTGCATCATGGGCAATTTCCAGAGTGAACGGCTGGCGCTGGCGTTGATGGCCAACATGACTTCCCAGTTGGCGCTGGAGGAAAGCCTGAAATGGGCGCGCGAGCGTGAAGCGTTCGGTAAACCAATCGGCAAGTTTCAGGTGATCAAGCATCGGCTGGCAGAGATGGCCACGGCGCTGGAGGTGTCGCGGGAATTCACTTATCGGCAAGCGGCGAAAATGGCGGCGGGGCAGAGTGTGATCAAGGAAATTTCCATGGCGAAGAACTTTGCCACGGACACCTCGGACCGGATCACCAACGAAGCGGTGCAGATTCTCGGCGGGCTCGGTTACATGCGCGAAAGTCTGGTGGAGCGGCTGTATCGGGATAACCGCATCTTGTCGATTGGCGGCGGGACGCGAGAGGTGATGAACGAGATCATCAGCAAGCAGATGGGGCTTTAGGTTTTGCAGTGAGGCTGCCGACCCCTTCGCGAGCAGGCTCGCTCCCACAGGAGAATGCATTCCAAATGTGGGAGCGAGCCTGCTCGCGAAAGCTATCTGGCAGTCGCCGCTTACTTATCAGTCAGGGCAAACTGCGTCAGGCAGAACGTAGGAATGCCCATGTCCTCAAGACGCTGCGAGCCTTGCAGCTCCGGCAGATCAATGATCGCCGCCGCCTCATGCACCCGCGCGCCCATGCGGCGAATCAGGTTGGCCGCTGCGATCAGCGTGCCGCCGGTGGCGATCAAATCATCGAACATCACCACCGAATCGCCTTCACACAGGCTATCGGCGTGTACTTCCAGGAACGCTTCGCCGTACTCGGTGGCGTACCCCTCGGCCAGCACGTCCGCCGGCAGTTTGCCTTGCTTGCGGAACAGCACCAGCGGCTTGTTCAGCTGATAGGCCAGTACCGAACCGATCAGGAAGCCACGGGCATCCATCGCACCGATGTGGGTGAAGTCGGCTTCGACATAGCGGTGGGCGAAGCTGTCCATCACCAGGCGCAGGGCCGTTGGCGACTGAAACAGTGGGGTGATGTCGCGAAAGATCACGCCCGGTTTCGGGAAGTCGATCACGGGGCGGATAAGGGATTTGATGTCGAAGGAGTCGAAGACCATCGTCGAGGTGTCCTGGCAGGGCTGCAAACGGCGCAGTATACCCGCGGCTGAAACGCTTCGCTCAACCGCGGATCGAGATCAGCCTTCGATCGAGCCACCGGCCAGCGCGCAGAGCTGGATCGGGTCGAGGATGTGAATCTCCTTGCCCTCGGCGGCGATCAGCTGGTTTTGCTGGAAGCGGGTGAACACGCGGGACACGGTTTCCACCGCCAGACCGAGGTAGTTGCCGATTTCGTTACGCGACATTGCAAGGCGGAATTGATTGGCCGAAAAGCCGCGAGCGCGGAAGCGCGCGGACAGGTTGACCAGAAACGTAGCGATGCGCTCGTCGGCGGTCTTCTTCGACAACAGCAGCATCATTTGCTGGTCATCGCGGATTTCGCGGCTCATCACGCGCATCAGCTGGCGGCGCAGTTGCGGCAGTTGCAGGGCCAGTTCGTCGAGGCGTTCGAAGGGGATTTCGCAGACCGAGGTGGTTTCCAGCGCTTGGGCCGACACCGGATGTTTCTCGGTGTCCATGCCGGACAGGCCGACCAGTTCGCTCGGCAGGTGAAAGCCAGTCAGTTGTTCCTCGCCACTGTCGCTCAGGCTGAAGGTCTTCAGGGCGCCGGAGCGTACTGCATAAACGGAATCGAACGTGTCGCCCTGACGGAACAGGAACTCGCCCTTTTTCAACGGGCGGCCGCGTTTAACGATTTCGTCCAGCGCATCCATGTCTTCCAGATTCAGAGAAAGTGGCAGGCAGAGAGGGGCCAGGCTGCAATCCTTGCAATGGGCCTGGTTGTGAGCGCGCAGTTTAACTGGCTCGGACATTTCTTTAATCCTTGTGGGAAAACACACATAAGCCGTAAGGGTAACCCACGGGAGGACATTCAGGCCAGTCTGAGGCGACTTTGCCCTACAGCCATCAAGCCGCACGGCAAGCCGCCGATAAACAGGTATCAGAACGCATACAAGGAAGGCTTCGATGACCGCCATTGGCACGCTGGGCCCCGGTAACAGCGACGTTGCGGCGATGCCGGAAACGTTGAAAACTTCTTCTGGCACTGCACGCGAAGCAGGCTTGACCGAAGAGGCAACCCCGACCTTGGTCGAGGGCGTCAAAGTGTCGCTGTCCGGTGCCTCGATTGATAAAGCCGCGAGTGTCGGTGGCGAAAACAGCGACATCGACGACAGCGGGCTGCCGGAGAACATCCAGCAATTGCTGAAGATGATCCGCAAACTGCAGAAGCAGATCGCCGAGAAAAAAGCGCTCATCGAAGCGGTCATGGCCGACAAACGCCTTTCCAACGAAGAAAAGATCAACAAACTCGCGGCACTGCGCGGCGCCATCGCCGCGTTGAACAGCGGGCTGATCACCGCCAATCTGGCCTTGTCCAAAGTGGTCGGGCAGTCGGGCCTGACGGCGGATCAGAACCTCAAAGTCGGTTCGCTGCTGATGAAAAACTAGATCACCCGCGAGAAACGCTGGCGGTTCTGCTGCTCAAGGTAAGCGTCAAACACCATGCACACCGAGCGCACCAGCAGCCGTCCGGCCGGCAACACCACGATCCGTTCACGATCCAGCTCAATCAGGCCATCGTCGGCCATGCCTTGCAGTTGCGGCCACAGCGCGCCGAAATAACCCTGAAAGTCGATGTTGAACTGCTGCTCGATGTCTGCGAATTCCAGACTGAAATTGCAGATCAGTTGCTGGATCACCGCTCGGCGCAGACGGTCGTCGGCGTTGCACACCAGGCCACGGCTGGTCGCCAGTTGCGCGGCGGCGAGAGTGTTCTGGTATTGGCTGAGGTCGCTGCTGTTCTGGCAGTACAGATCACCGATCTGGCTGATCGCCGACACGCCCAGGCCAATCAGGTCGCAATGGCCGTGGGTGGTGTAACCCTGGAAGTTGCGCTGCAGGGTTTCTTCCTCCTGAGCGACCGCCAGTTCGTCGTCGGGCAGGGCGAAGTGATCCATGCCGATGTAGCGGTAGCCGGCAGCGGTCAGTTGTTCAATGGTGCGCTCGAGCATTTCCAGCTTCTGCGCCGGGCTTGGCAATTCGTTGGCATTGATCCGCCGTTGCGGCATGAAGCGCTCTGGCAGGTGCGCGTAATTGAATACCGAGAGGCGGTCCGGTTGCAGGCTGATCACTTCTTCGACGGTGCGGGCGAAGTTGTCTGGGGTTTGCTTGGGCAAACCGTAGATCAAGTCGATGTTGATCGAGCGAAATTGCAGGGTGCGCGCCGCATCGATCACCGCACGGGTCTCTTCCAGACTTTGCAGGCGATTGACCGCTCGCTGCACCGTCGGATCAAGGTCCTGCAGGCCGATGCTGACCCGATTGAAGCCCAACTCGCGCAGCAAACCCATGGTCGACCAATCGGCTTCGCGCGGATCGATTTCGATGCCGTAATCGCCGGAGTCGTCGTCGAGCAAATTGAAATGCTTGCGCAGGTGCGCCATCAACTGACGCAGTTCGTCGTGGCTGAGAAAGGTCGGCGTGCCGCCGCCGAAGTGCAGTTGCTCGACTTTCTGCGCCGGGTCGAGGTGACAGGCGATCAGCTGGATTTCCTGCTCCAGCCGTTGCAGATACGGCAGGGCGCGACCGCGATCCTTGGTGATGACTTTGTTGCAGGCGCAGTAGTAACAAATATTCGCGCAGAACGGCACATGCACGTACAGCGACAACGGGCGCAGGGCCTTGCGGCTGTCGCGCAGGGCGTGGAACAGGTCGAAGGTGCCGACCTGACTGTGAAATTGCACAGCGGTCGGATAGGAGGTGTAGCGCGGCCCCGCCAGATCGTAACGGCGGAGCAGATCAGAGTCCCAACGAATGGCGTCGAGCATGCGGGCATTCCCCCGGATAGGCTGGCAGTGTGGCGAGTCTATCGGGGTGCGGCGATGGGGCACTTGATTTGCATCAACAGCATAAGATCAAAAGATCGCAGCCTTCGGCAGCTCCTACAGGGAAACGCATTCCAAAGGTAGGAGCTGCCGAAGGCTGCGATCTTTTGATCTTAATGGCCCATGAGCCAATGCTGATGCGGGCCGGGCAGGGTCCAGATGCCGAAGAGAATCACCAGCAACCCGCCGGCCATGCGCACGCTGCGTTTGCGCAACAGCGCAGTGACGCGTTCTGCGGCAAGGCCCGTCGCGAGCAATACCGGCCAAGTGCCGAGGCCAAAGGCGAGCATCAACAACGCACTGTCCAGCGCATTGCCCTGACTCGCTGACCACAACAACGTGCTGTAAACCAGTCCACACGGCAGCCAGCCCCATAACGCACCGAGCAATAGCGCACGGGGCACACTCGACACCGGTAACAAGCGATTGGCCACTGGCTGAATGTAGCGCCAAAGACCGCGTCCAAGGCTTTCGATGCGGGTCAGTCCGCTCCACCACCCGGCCAGGTACAAGCCCATGGCAATCAACAAAAAACCGGCCAACACGCGCATGAACAGCGCCGCCGGACTGTTCGCCACGGCCCAGCCCGCCAGCCCGATCAGCAATCCCGCCGTGGCATAACTGAGAATCCGTCCGAGGTTATACGCCAGCAATAAACGAAAACGCCGGCTGCGTTGTTCCTTTGGAATCGCCAGGGTCAGCGCGCCCATCAAGCCGCCGCACATCCCGAGGCAATGGCCGCCGCCGAGCAGGCCGAGAATCAGTGCCGAGACCAGCAGGGGCGCCAGTTCAAGCATGGGGTGGCGCCTTGTCGTCCGGCTTGTTGGCGTTGGCTTCATCCACCGCCGCGGTGTGGTTCGGGTCCTGATCGTCGAACAGGATGCTGTGCGCCGGGCCGTCGAGGTCGTCGTACTGACCGCTGTCCACCGCCCAGAAAAAGATATACACGGCGATGGCCACAATCAGCAGGGCGGCCGGGATCATCACGTAGAGAGCTGGCATCGGTACTCCAGGCGTCCGCGCGGCTCAGGCCGGCAGCGGACGGGTTTCTGACGAGGCGCTGGCCTTCGGCGTACTCGGCAGGCGAGTCAGGCGCAGGGCGTTCAACACCACGGTCAACGAACTGATCGACATGCCGACGGCGGCCCATATCGGGGTGATCCAGCCGAGGGCGGCGAACGGCAACATGAGGCCATTGTACAGCGCCGCCCACAGCAGGTTCTCGATGATTACCCGGCGGGTGCGCCGCGCCAGTGTGAAGGCTTGCACCAAAGCGTCGAGGCGATTGGACAGCAGCACGGCGTCGGCACTGGTTTTCGCCAGATCGGTGGCCGAACCCATGGCGACACTGATGTCGGCCGCCGCGAGCACCGGCACATCGTTGACCCCATCACCGAGCATCAGCACTTTGCGACCTTCCTTGTGTAGCTGCTGCAGCACTTGCAGTTTGTCGTCGGGGCGCAAGCCGCCACGGGCCTCGTCAATGCCCAGTTCGGCGGCGACGCTGGCGACCATCGGCGAGCTGTCGCCGGACAACAGCAATGTGCGCCAACCGCGCGCCCTGCACGCGGCGAGCAGGGCGGGGGCGTCGTCGCGCAGGCGATCATCGAGAACGAACCACGCCAGTGGCCCCTGACTGTCGCCGAGCAGTAACCATTGGCCCGCCTCGTTCGGCATCGTCGGCACAGTGGCGCCGCTGAGGGCGCAGACAAATTCCGCCTGGCCAATGCGCAAACGCTGTTCGCCAATCAGCCCTTCGAGGCCAAGCCCCGGCGTGCTGTGGACGTCTTCCGCGGCCAGCGGTGCGCGGCCAAACGCGCGGGCAATCGGATGTTCCGAACGGTTTTCCAACGCGGCGGCGAGGCTCAGGCATTGTTCGCTGTCGAGCACGCCGAGGGGGCGAATCGAGCGCAGCACCAAACGGCCCTCGGTAAGGGTGCCGGTCTTGTCGAAGATCACCGTATCGATTTGATTGAGGCCTTCGAGCACATGACCACGGGTCAGCAGCAAACCGAGTTTGTGCAGCGTGCCGGTGGCGGCGGTCAGGGCCGTCGGCGTTGCCAGCGACAACGCGCAGGGGCAGGTCGCGACCAGCATGGCGAGGACGATCCAGAACGCCCGCGATGAATCCAGTTGCCACCACAACAGGCCGATGGCGGCCGCAGCGATGAGCGATAACAGCAAAAACCATTGCGCGGCGCGGTCGGCGATTTCGGCCAGGCGCGGTTTTTCTGCCTGAGCGCGGTCGAGCAGACGTACGATGGCCGACAATCGCGTGTCGTGTCCCAGCGCCTGCACTTCAACGGTCAGCGCGCCTTCGACGTTCAGCGTACCGGCAGTGACTGCATCCCCGAGCGTGCGCGGTTGCGGCAGGTATTCACCGGTCAGCAACGACTCATCGATGCTCGATTGGCCGTCGATGATCTTGCCGTCTGCCGGTAACACCGAGCCGGGTTGCACGAGAATCCTGTCGCCCAAGCGCAATTCGCTGAGCAGGATGCGTTCGCTCTGGCCTGTGTCGTCGAGGCGCAGGCACGATGCCGGCAACAGGTTTACCAGCTGCGCGGTCGCGGCGGCGGTGCGTTCCCGGGCGCGGCGTTCCAGATAGCGTCCGGCGAGCAGGAACAACGCAAACATGCCCACCGCATCGAAATACAACTCGCCGACGCCGGTGATCGAGGTCCAGATTCCGGCAATGTAGGCGCTGCCGATGGCCAGCGAGACCGAGACATCCATGGTCAAGTGTCGCGTACGCAAATCGCGCATCGCGCCTTTGAAGAACGGCGCGCAGCTGTAGAACACGATCGGCGTGGTCAGGAACAGCGCGACCCAACGCAGGATCGTGTGCAGTTCGGGGCTCAGGTCGATATTGAATTCCGGCCAGGTGGCCATGGTTGCCATCATTGCCTGAAACCACAGCAGCCCGGCCACGCCGAGCTGGCGCAAAGCGAGGCGGTTTTCGCTGGCCAGTTGTTCGCTGGCGCGGTCGGCCTGATACGGGTGGGCGGCGTACCCGATGTGGCGCAGTTCGGCGAGAATCTGGCTCAGCGGCAATTGCCCGTCGGCCCAGCTCACGTGCAAGCGATGGTTGGACAAATTCAGTCGCGCTTCGGCTACGGCGGGCAGCGTGCGCAGGTGTTTTTCGATCAGCCAGCCGCAAGCCGCGCAACTGATGCCTTCCATCAACAGGGTGGTTTCGGCCAGATCGCCTTCGTGCCGAACGAACGGTTGCTGGACGTCGGCGCGATCATACAGCGCCAGTTCGTCGGTCAATTGCACCGGCAGCGCTTCGGGGTTGGCCGAGGCTTCGCTGCGGTGTTGATAGTAGCTTTCGAGGCCACCGGCGACGATGGCTTCGGCCACGGCCTGACAGCCCGGGCAGCAGAACTCGCGGGACTCCCCGAGCACGACAGCGGTGAAGCGGCTGCCGGACGGGACGGGCAGGGCGCAGTGGTAGCAGGGGAGTGGGGTGGTCATGGCACGCGTTCCGATGATCGTTCCCACGCTCCGCGTGGGAATGCCTCCCCGGACGCTCCGCGTCCGCTTCGGCTGGGACGCGGAGCGTCCCTGGCTGCGTTCCCACGCAGAGCGTGGGAACGATCAGAGTCTGGCTTACTTCTTCAGATCTTCCGCGCCTTGCAGCGGTTCATCACCGAGCAGCAAATCCTTGTCATGGCTGACCAGTTCTTCTTCGAACATGCGCCACACATGGTCATCCTGACTGCCGAGCAGTTCGACAAAACGACGGCCTTCAACCTTGTCGCCCAACTGACCGATATAACGGCCGGTTTCGCTTTCGCTGCGAGTCAGAACGATCTTGCGGTCCTTCTCTGGCTGGGTCGGCGAGATCAGATTCAGCTCCAGAGTTTTCGGCTGGCTGTCACCGCTCAAGCGCAAATCGACTTCACCGGTGACGTCATCCAGATGCACAGCCGCGCGCATCTTCAGGTTCTGCGCCAGCAGCTCACGGTCCAGGGAACGGTTGATGCCTTTGCCAGCCTCGTAATAGTTGTCGTTGACCAGGTTATCCGGGTTGTTCACCGCGATGGTCACCATCGACAGGGTCAGGGTCACCGAACAGGCCAGAATCCCGATGATGATCCATGGCCAAAGATGCTTGTACCAGGGACTTGCGGCGTTTGCTGCGGGCATGTTCAGTTCTCTTAACGGATTTGTGGGCCGATGAATCGGCTCTTGGCTTCAACGTGGACGCTGTCGTCATCGGCATCCTTGAGGGTGAATTTCACCTCGTTGGTGCTTGATGGCAATTGTTCCGGTGCGCTCGACAACTCGACCGGCATGCTGAAAATATCGCCGGCCGCGACTTTGATCTCGCGTTTGCCTTGCAGGCGCAGGTCCGGCAGCCCGGAGGCTTCGAGCACATAGGTGTGGTCGCGCTGGTCCTTGTTCATGATCTTCAGGCTGTAGACGTTTTCTATCCGGCCTTCGGCGTTTTCGCGGTAGAGCACGCGGTCCTTGCTGACGTCGAAACCGACCAGCGAACGCATGACGAACGCAGTGACCAAGAGGCTGATCATCGCCAGCAACACCACGGCATAGCCGATCAGGCGTGGCCGCAGTTTATGGGTTTTCTGCCCGGAGAGGTTGTGTTCGGTGGTATAGCTGATCAACCCGCGCGGGTAGTCCATTTTGTCCATGATGCTGTCGCAGGCATCGATGCACGCGGCACAGCCGATGCATTCGATCTGCAGGCCGTCGCGGATGTCGATGCCGGTCGGGCAGACCTGCACGCACATCGTGCAATCGATGCAATCGCCCAGGCCTTGCGCCTTGTAGTCGATGCCTTTCTTGCGCGGACCACGGCTTTCGCCGCGACGCGGATCGTAGGAAACAATCAGCGTGTCCTTGTCGAACATCACGCTTTGAAAGCGCGCATACGGGCACATGTAGATACACACCTGCTCGCGCAACCAGCCGGCGTTGCCGTAGGTGGCGAGGGTGAAAAAACCGACCCAGAAATACGACCAGCCATCGGCCTGGCCGGTGAAGAACTCGAAAACCAGTTCACGGATCGGCGAGAAGTAACCGACGAAAGTCATGCCGGTGACGAAACCGATCAACAGCCACAACGCGTGCTTGGCGGCTTTGCGCAGGAATTTGTTGCCGCTCATCGGCGCCTTGTCGAGCTTGATGCGCTGGTTGCGGTCGCCCTCGGTGACCTTTTCGCACCACATGAAAATCCACGTCCACACGCTTTGCGGGCAGGTGTAGCCGCACCAGACGCGCCCGGCGTAAACCGTGATGAAGAACAGGCCGAACGCGGCAATGATCAACAGGCCCGAGAGCAGAATGAAGTCTTGAGGCCAGAACGTGGCGCCGAAGATAAAGAATTTGCGCTCCGGCAGGTTCCACCACACGGCCTGATGGCCGCCCCAGTTCAGCCAGACCGTGCCGAAATACAGCAGGAACAATGCAGCGCCGCCCATCATCCGCAAATTGCGGAACAGGCCAGTGAAAGCGCGGGTGTAGATTTTTTCTCGTGAGGCGTAAAGATCAACGCTGTTGTTCGCGTTTTTGCTCGGTGGCGTGACGTCGTGTACCGGAATCTGGTTGCTCATCATTGCATCCCACGGCAGTGGAAAAATGCCTCGGTCGATACGTGCCAACCGCGGTCAAAAAGAGTTATTGCAGTGGTGCGATGATACGCCTGTCGCTCTGGATCAAGGGTGCGACCTTTGGTCGCGTTGGGGAACAAACCTGAATGGTGTAGCGAATGCAGCAAAGCATGATGCAGGTCAATTGACTATAGACGATGGGTGTTGCTGGGATCGCCTGCAATTGAGAAGGGCAGCACGTACGCCGCCCCGCTTTCACCCATTGATCAGGGCAGTCGACCACCGCCAAGGCAGATATGACTGTGCCCCATCACTCCCAAGGATTGATCAACGCGACGCCGCTGGATTTGAAATCACCGGTGTTACGCGTCACCACCGTCAGCCCGTGAACCAGCGCCGTGGCCGCGATCAGGGCGTCACTTTCATTGGCGCTGTCCGGCACATGAAGGCTGGCGCAGCGCAGGGCAACGGCGGCATCGACCGGCAGGATCCGCGCATCGAAAGCTGGCATCACGTGGCGCTTGAGCCAATGGCGCAACACTTTGCCCTGCGCCGGATCGCGACGCTCCATGCGCAGGACGCCCGTTTCCAGTTCTTTCAGGGTGATGGCCGAGATGAACAGGCGAGGAGCGATGACGGTATTGGCCCAGGCGACGACGTTTTTATCGGCCTTGGGTTTACGCAGTTCGGAAATCACATTGGTGTCGAGTAAATACATTCAGGACAGATCCACTGGGCGGTGAGTGATCACGGCACGCTCGGTTTCAAACTCGATGTCTGCCGCTTCGGGCATGACCAGGAGGTCGACAATGCTGGCGTTGGTGCCGGTCAGTTTTTCGTAGTCCTCAATGCTTAGCAGCACATGTGCAGGCTTGCCACGGTCGGTGATGATGACCGGGCCCTGAAGCGCGGCCTTTTTGGCACCACTTGTGTCCTGATTGAATTCACGGCTTGAAAGGGTAGTGATGGCCATTCTGGCGTCCTCTCCTGAGGCAGATTTGTAGAAACGTTACTACCTATCTGGAAAGACGACAACCGCCGAGTATCACCGCCGGTCGCGCAATCGATGACTGCAAACAAAACGGCCCCGCCAATTCTCATTGGCGGGGCCGTTTGTTGTTTCAGGCGTTGGCCTTACTCGGCGTTCGCTTCCGGTGCTTTTTCACCGTGGGACAGGCTGTAAACATACGCGGCCAGCAGGTGCACCTTGTCGTTGCCCTGCAGTTGTTCCTGCGCAGGCATCTGGCCCTGACGGCCGTAACGGATGGTCTGCTGCAGTTGCGCGAAGCTCGAGCCGTAGATGAATGCGCCCGGGTGGGTCAGGTCAGGTGCGCCCATGGCGGGAGTGCCTTTGCCGGCCGGACCGTGGCAAGCCACGCAGTTGGCGGCGAACAGTTTGCCGCCATTTTCCGGGTCAGCCTTGGTGTCTTCCGGCAGTTTGCGGCCATCGAGTTTGGTCACGACGAATGCAGCGACGTCGGCAACGCCTTGCTCACCAATGACTTCAGCCCAGGCCGGCATCACCGCGTGACGACCGCCCATGATGGTGGTCTTGATGGTTTCCGGCTCGCCGCCCCAGCGCCAGTCGGCGTCGGTCAGGTTCGGGAAGCCGTAGGCACCCTTGGCGTCGGAACCGTGGCACACCGAGCAGTTGGAGGCGAACAGACGGCCACCCATTTTCAGTGCTTGCGGATCCTTGGCGACTTCTTCGATTGGCATCGCCGCGAATTTGGCGAAAATCGGACCGAACTTGGCGTCCGAGCGGGCCATTTCCTTTTCCCACTCGTGAACGCCGGTCCAGCCTGTCTGGCCGTTGGCGAACGCGGTCTGCTTGTCGTTATCGAGGTAGTTGTAGCCCGGCAGCAGGCCCTTCCAGTTGCCCAGACCCGGGTACAGCACCAGGTAACCCAGGGCAAAAATGATGGTGCCGACGAACAGCATGAACCACCATTTCGGCAATGGGTTGTCGTACTCCTCGATCCCGTCGAAGGAGTGCCCGACTGTCTCGTCCGTCTGCTCGCTGCGCTGGCCCTTGCGGGTCGACAGCAACAGCCAGGTCAGGGCGAAGATCGTACCGAGACTGAGGACTGTGACGTACAGACTCCAGAATGTAGTCATTCTTTGTTACTCCTAGAAGCTTGCTCGACGTGCTTGATGGCTTCGGGATCATCCGCAAAAGGCAACAAGGTTGCGTCTTCAAACTCCGACTTGCGCTTGGGGCTGAACACCCACAACGCCAGACCGATGAAGGCCACCATCACGACAACAGTGCCCAGGCCACGAATCATCCCGATATCCATCCAGATCACCGTTTGCTTTTGATGATGGTGCCCAGGCCTTGCAGATAGGCCACCAGCGCGTCCATTTCGGTTTTGCCCTTCACGGCATCCCTGGCCCCGGCGATGTCTTCGTCGGTGTAAGGGACGCCGAGCGTGCGCAAGACTTCCATTTTTTTGGCCGTCTCTTTGCCGTCGAGCTTGTTTTCCACGAGGAACGGGTAAGCCGGCATTTTCGACTCGGGCACCACGTTGCGCGGGTTGTACAAGTGCGCGCGGTGCCAGTCATCGGAGTAACGACCGCCGACACGGGCCAGGTCCGGACCGGTACGCTTGGAGCCCCACAGGAACGGGTGATCCCAGACGCTTTCGCCGGCAACGGAGTAGTGGCCATAGCGTTCGGTTTCAGCGCGGAACGGACGGATCATCTGCGAGTGGCAGCCGACACAACCGTTGGCGATATAAACGTCGCGGCCTTCCAGTTCCAGGGCGGGGCGGGGCTTCATGCCTTCGACCGGCTTGTTGGTGACGTCCTGGAAAAACAGCGGAACGATTTGGGTCAGGCCGCCAACACTGACGGCGATGACCATGAAGAAGGCCAGCAGGCCAATATTCTTCTCGACAGCTTCATGCTTCATCAGTGAGCTCCAACGACAGCGATCTGGGCAGCGGCTTCAGCTTCAACCGGGTTCGAGGCGCGCACGGTGCGCCAGACGTTGTAAGCCATCAGGAACATGCCGCTGGCGAAGAACGCACCGCCCAAGGCACGGACGATGTAGCCCGGGTGGCTGGCCTGCAGCGCTTCAACGAACGAGTAGGTGAGGGTGCCGTCGTCGTTGATTGCACGCCACATCAGGCCCTGAGTGATGCCGTTGACCCACATCGACGCGATGTACAGCACGGTGCCGATGGTCGCGAGCCAGAAGTGCGCGTTGATCAGGCCGACGCTGTGCATCTGCGCACGACCGAACAGGCGCGGAATCATGTGGTAGATCGCGCCAATCGAGATCATCGCGACCCAGCCCAGAGCGCCGGCGTGTACGTGGCCGATGGTCCAGTCGGTGTAGTGCGAGAGGGAGTTGACGGTCTTGATCGCCATCATCGGACCTTCGAAGGTCGACATGCCGTAGAACGCCAGTGACACCACGAGGAAGCGCAGGATCGGGTCGGTGCGCAACTTATGCCAAGCGCCCGAGAGGGTCATCATGCCGTTGATCATGCCGCCCCAGCTTGGCGCCAAGAGAATGATCGACATCGCCATGCCCAGCGATTGTGCCCAATCCGGCAGGGCGGTGTAGTGCAGGTGGTGCGGGCCGGCCCAGATGTACAAGGTGATCAGGGCCCAGAAGTGCACGATCGACAGGCGATAGGAGTAGATCGGACGTTCGGCTTGTTTCGGCACGAAGTAATACATCATCCCGAGGAAACCGGTGGTCAGGAAGAAACCCACGGCGTTGTGGCCGTACCACCACTGGATCATCGCGTCGGTCGCGCCCGAGTAGGCGGAGTAGGACTTGAACAGGTTCACCGGCAGCGACATGTGGTTGACGATGTGCAGCATCGCGGTCACGACGATGAACGCGCCGTAGAACCAGTTACCCACATAGATGTGCTTGGTTTTGCGCTTGGTGATGGTGCCGAAGAACACCAGACCGTAGGTGACCCAGACAATGGCCAGCAAAATGGCGATCGGCCATTCCAGTTCCGCGTATTCCTTGGTAGTGGTGTAACCCAGCGGCAAGGTAATGATCGCGCCGACGATCACCGCTTGCCAGCCCCAGAAGGTGAAGGCGGCAAGGCTGTCGGAGATCAGTCGCGTCTGGCAGGTTCGCTGCACGACATAGTAGGAAGTGGCAAACAGTGCACAACCACCGAAGGCGAAAATCACCAGGTTTGTGTGCAACGGGCGCAGGCGTCCAAAGCTCGTCCACGGCAGACCGAAGTTCAACTCCGGCCAAACCAGTTGCGAGGCGATGAAGACACCGAGCCCCATGCCAAGGATCCCCCAGACCACCGTCATGATGGCGAACTGGCGGACTACCTTATAGTTATAAGCAGTCGGACTGATTGCTGTGCTCATTCTAAGGTTCCACGGTTTTGGTGTTTTATTAGGATTAAAATCGGTCGCAAGTATGCAGAGAGCAGGGGGTCAATGCAACGCGCCATGACCTGAGTCAATGCTTTCCAACGCTGATTCTGCGGCCTTTCCATGCGCCACGTAAGGACAAAATTGACCTCTGACAAAATGTCGCAGCGGACGAAATTAGCGAGGGGTTCAGGTCACGCGTGACGAGGGATGTTCGAACGGCCAGTTCGGGTGATGAATGGCAATCGGCACGACAGCCGGTATCTACCGGCCTTTGCGGCGAATCTGTCAGCCAATTCATCGAACACATCGCTCGGGGTCGACCTGGAACCGGCACGAGCCAGTCCGCATCGAGCAAGCGTAGACCCGAATTCGGGGAACCGAAAGGAGAGCGTGCGAAGGGGTGCGACAATGCGTCGCAAAGGGGCAGGAAACTGCCGCACGGTAAAACGTGCGGCAAAGTTGTATGCAATGACTATTTGTTACTGTCTTCAGTAACGAGCTTTTCTGTATTCAATCCATGGCTAAGGCTGTACACATAAGCCGCCAATAATTGCACCTTGTCATTACCCAGCAGTTCGTTCTGCGCCGGCATGTGACCCTGACGGCCATGACGGATGGTCTGTTCGAGTTGGGTGAGGCTGGTGCCATAGATAAATCCGGCCGGGTGCGTCAGATTCGGCGCACCCATGGCTTCAGTGCCCTGGCCGTTTGCCCCATGACAGGCTACGCACGTGGTGCTGAACGCCTGCTGTCCGGCTTGCAGGTCAGCCTTGTTGTCAGCGGGCAACGGCAGACCGGCCAGTTCGTGACGCACGTACGCCGCGACGTTTTTCACCCCGGCTTCACCGAGCACTTCGCCCCAGGCCGGCATCGCCGCCACCCGGCCCGCCATGATGGTGGTCTTGATGGTCTCGGCGTCGCCGCCCCAGCGCCAGTCGCTGTCGGCGAGGTTAGGGAAACCGAACGCGCCTTTGGCGTCGGAGCCGTGGCATACCGAGCAGTTGGAGGCGAACAAGCGGCCACCCATTTTCAGCGCCTGTGGATCCTTCGCCACTTCTTCCACCGGCATGGCGGCGAACTTGGCGAAGATCGGGCCGAATTTGGCGTCGGCCTTGTTCATTTCCTTCTCCCACTCGTGCACACCGGTCCAGCCATCCTCGTAACCCGGCAGGATGCCTTTCCAGTTGCCCAGACCCGGATACAGAATCAGATAGCCCACGGAAAACACCAGCGTGCCGGCGAACAGCATGAACCACCACTGCGGCAACGGGTTGTCGTACTCCTCGATGCCGTCGAAGCTGTGGCCCATGGTCTGGTCGACGCTGCCCTTGGTCTCGCCCCGGCGGGTGCCGATCAGCAGCCATGTCAGGCCGATCAGGCTGCCGATGGTCAGTACGCAGATCCACGTACTCCAGAAGGTGGTCATGGCCGGGTACTCCTTGGTTCAGGTGCTTGGGTTGTTTCACATGCGGGGGTAGTGTCGGGCTGTGGCTCGTCGGCGAAGGGCAGCAGACGTGCTTCGGCGAATTCCGGCGTGCGCTTGCGGTTGAACACCCACAGGGTCAAACCGACGAAGGCGACGAACACCACGACCGTGCCGAGGCCGCGAATCAGGCCTGCACTCATCTCAATCATCATCGTGCTCACCTCTTGCTCTTGATCGCAGTGCCGAGCACTTGCAGGTAGGCGACGAGGGCGTCCATTTCAGTCTTGCCCTTGAGGCTGGCGACCGCGCCGGCGATGTCGTCATCGGTATACGGCACGCCGAGGGTGCGCATGACGTTGAGCTTGGTTTCGGTGTGGCTGCTGTCGACCGCTTGCGTGACCAGCCATGGGTAGGCCGGCATTTTCGATTCCGGTACGACGTTGCGCGGGTTGTACAAGTGCGCGCGGTGCCAGTCATCCGAGTAGCGCGCGCCGACCCGGGCGAGGTCCGGCCCGGTACGTTTCGAGCCCCACAGGAACGGGTGATCCCAAACGCTTTCGCCCGCCACCGAGTAGTGCCCGTAGCGTTCGGTTTCGGCGCGGAACGGGCGGATCATCTGCGAGTGGCAACCGACGCAGCCTTCGCGGATATAGATGTCGCGACCTTCCAGTTGCAGCGCGGTGTAGGGCTTCATGCCTTCCACCGGTTTGTTGGTGACGTCCTGGAAGAACAGCGGGACGATTTGGGTCAGGCCGCCGATGCTCACGGCAAGCACCATGAGCAACATCAACAGGCCGACGTTCTTTTCAATCGTTTCGTGTTTCATGGTCGACTCCTCAGGCCATCTGCGCGGCAGCAACGACGTCAGCAGGCTGCGAGGCCCGCACGGTGCGCCAGGTGTTGTAAGCCATCAGGAACATACCGCTGAGGAAGATCGCCCCACCAATCAGCCGCACGACGAAGCCTGGGTGGCTGGCCACCAGGGTTTCGACGAAGGAGTAGGTCAGCGTGCCGTCCTCGTTCACCGCACGCCACATCAGGCCTTGGGCGATACCGTTGACCCACATCGACGCGATGTACAGCACGGTGCCGATGGTCGCGAGCCAGAAGTGCGCGTTGATCAGTCCGACGCTGTGCATCTGCGCCTTGCCGAAGATTTTCGGGATCATGTGGTACAGCGCGCCGATGGAAATCATCGCCACCCAACCGAGGGCGCCAGCGTGAACGTGGCCGATGGTCCAGTCGGTGTAGTGGGAGAGGGCGTTGACGGTCTTGATCGCCATCATCGGCCCTTCGAAGGTCGACATGCCGTAGAACGCCAGCGAGACCACGAGGAAACGCAGGATCGGGTCGCTGCGCAACTTATGCCAGGCGCCCGAGAGGGTCATCATGCCGTTGATCATGCCGCCCCAGCTCGGTGCCAGCAGGATCAGCGACATCACCATGCCCAGCGACTGCGCCCAGTCCGGCAGCGCGGTGTAGTGCAAGTGGTGCGGGCCGGCCCAGATGTACAGGGTGATCAAAGCCCAGAAGTGCACGATCGACAGGCGATACGAATACACCGGGCGCTCGGCCTGTTTCGGCACGAAGTAGTACATCATCCCGAGGAAACCGGCGGTAAGGAAAAAGCCCACGGCGTTGTGGCCGTACCACCATTGCACCATGGCGTCGGTTGCACCGGCGTACACCGAGTAGGACTTGGTGAAGCTCACCGGCAACTCAAGGTTGTTGACGATGTGCAGAATCGCCACGGTGATGATGAACGCGCCGAAGAACCAGTTGCCCACATAAATGTGTTTGGTTTTGCGCTGCATGATCGTGCCGAAGAACACGATGGCGTAGGCGACCCAGACGATGGTGATCAGGATGTCGATCGGCCATTCCAGCTCGGCGTATTCCTTGGAACTGGTGTAACCCAGTGGCAGGCTGATGGCCGCCAATAGGATCACCAGTTGCCAGCCCCAGAAGCAGAACGCGGCGATTTGTGGTGCAAACAATTGGGTCTGGCAGGTGCGTTGCACCGAGTAGAACGAACTGGCGAACAGCGCACAGCCGCCGAACGCGAAGATCACCGCGTTGGTGTGCAGCGGGCGCAGACGGCCGAAACTGGTCCAGGGCAAATTGAAGTTGAGTTCGGGCCAGACCAATTGGGCCGCGAGAAAAACCCCGAGCCCCATGCCGACGATGCCCCACACCACCGTCATAATGGCGAATTGGCGGACCACCTTGTAGTTGTAGGCGGTACTGATAGAAGTGTTCATGGTTCCCCATCCACGGTTCAGCCGAAGTGAGCGCGCGCAAGACACGCGACGAATCCTTCGTCTGGAGTTATAGGCAGACTAAAAGCGAGGCAAGCATGGACAAACAGCACAAGGCCAGTATTGACGGGGATCAATGGGCGCAGTGCGTGCTCGATCATGGATGGCTCTGGAACGCCGCCAGTGGTGAGGCTTCGGCAACGTTGATCCTCGCCCACGGTGCTGGTGCGCCGATGGATAGCGAGTGGATGAACGATATGGCTGGGCGCCTTGCTGCACTGGGCGTGAACGTGTTGCGGTTTGAGTTTGCGTATATGGCGCAGCGGCGGGTGGACGGGGTGAAGCGACCGCCGAATCCTGCTGCGAAATTGCAGGAATGCTGGCGTGAGGTGTATGCCGAGGTGCGACGTCATGTCACCGGGGTTTTGGCCATTGGTGGGAAGTCGATGGGTGGGCGGATGGCCAGTTTGCTTGCTGATGAGTTGGGGGCTGATGCGCTGGTGTGTCTGGGCTATCCGTTTTATGCAGTGGGTAAACCGGAGAAGCCTCGGGTTGAGCATTTGGCTGGTTTGCAGACGCGGACGTTGATTGTGCAGGGGGAGCGGGATGCGCTGGGCAATCGAGAGGCGGTTGAGGGTTATGCGTTAGCGCCGGGGATTGAGGTGTTTTGGTTGGCGGCGGGGGATCATGATTTGAAGCCGTTGAAGGTTTCGGGGTTTACCCATGAACAGCATTTGGCCAGTGCTGCGCAGAAGGTGGCTTCGTTTCTTCGGTGATTTGGGTGTATATCCGTTGCTGCGGTAACGGCTTCTTAGGGTTTCGCCCTTACGGCGACTGACTTTTTTTACAAACGCCTAAAAAAAGTAAGCAAAAAAACGCTTGCTCCTACGTGCGGCCCGCTCGCTGGGGCTCGGGGTCCCTTCGTTACGGGATCGATCCGGGCGCAGCGCCTACGGTTTGCTTCGCTGCACCTCCTCTCGCTGTGTTTGGCTTCGCCAAACGGTCGCTGCGCTCCCACGCCCGGATCAATCCCTCCACTCAGCCTTCCGACGTCGCCCGTGGATCAAGATCAAAAGCTGCAACCGAGCTAACGCTCATCCTGTGAGCGGTGAAAAGCGGATTGATGGGCGTTAGTTTTGTGGTGGATTCGCCCCCTCATCGGAACGCCGCCTGCCCAGCCCTCTCCCGAGGGAGAGGGAGCCGATTTTTGGGCTTTTCAGAATCTGATTTCGACTCGGTATTTCACGTCGGCGTAGCTCTCCCAAACCACTCGGTCAGTACCCTCTCCCTCCGGGAGAGGATTAGGGTGAGGTTGAGGGGCTATTTCGCTGACACGATAAAAAACTGGAAGCGCTATCTCTCCAGCATTTCCTCTGCGTAAACATGATTTTGTGAGCGCGTTTAAAGTACACGAACCGTTACGCCATCGGGCCTACAACACCTTGCGCCGTTGCCTACGCGTACGCCAGAATCCGCCGGCTTACGCAACCATAGCGCGGGCTATATCGTTTCCCTGCCACTGCCCATCAGTGGTCGGGTTTAGTAGCCCGTATGGTTTTAGTAAGTGCATAAAGTCCCATTAAGTCAGGCGAATTTGTCTGCACTCAATGGTGGCTGTGCTCAGGGCGCTTTCGAGCGCGCCGGTCTTGCTAATTCCTCCGGTCTACTAACCTGCGCACAGCCGCCACCCTTCTTTTAGTAGAGAACGGTCGCGGCCCTTGTTCAGGAATTAGATCTCTATGTTCAAAGCTACGCCAAATCCCCCGGGCACCGAGCCAGCCCCGCACGACCCAGCGCTCGAGTCTCAAAAGACCAAAGCAGCAACCGATCGCGCCCTCGACTACTACCTCAAGCCCGAAGCTCTAGCGGCGCCACCCATCCCGCTCAGGGTTCGACCCATCTATATCGTCGACCCCACGCTGGATGACGAAACGCTGATCGTTGAGGCCTGCGAATCACTGTCGTCGGCCAAAGCCATGGCCGGTAATATCGCCAACTCAATCGGCGGCCCGGAGCGCAAGCCACTGCTGGCGCTGCAACAGCTGATCATGCTGAATGAGTTACTGGTCAATCGACTATTGGACAGGCTCCGTCTACCTCAGTAGGCACCGATAATCGAGCGAGAGGGAGTTGCCCTCTCGCTGTGCATCATCAAGTGGATTTACAGATCCGTTCTGCTCAGTCTGAACGTGCCGTTTGGCCACAAACGATAACCCTCGGATTTGAACGCAGCGATGAAGTCGCCTCTAACGGTTCCGGTCGTGCGGTCGAGGCGGATGGTCAGTTCGGCGTCATCGGCATCGACGGTCTGAAATCCCTCGAACCCCGGCGGGGCAGGAATCGAGTGGATGTGCGAAACGTGCAGTCCCTGGCCATCACCGAGTTTGTAGGTGCACTCCAGCAAGTCAGTGTCCAGATAGGGCACGGTCAAATGGAATGCAAAAAAGTTCTGCTCCTGCCCGGAGCCGTTCGACCCACCGAAGACCCAGCTTTCATCGCCAGTGACTTCAGAGCGGTGATAAACAAACAGGCTTTGCCCGGCATGGATCGGTTCCGCTCCCAGGCTCCAGTGAAAATCATTGCCCGCAGGCTGAATCATGTTTTGTTTCGGGATGAATAAACGTGCTGCACTCATGCTGAAATCCTTCTCTGTTCGCAGTACTGAAAACAGGCGAAGCGCCTGCCTCCTCCATTCATAACGACTAACTAGCGCCCGTCGACTGTAAAAGCTGACAGCTAGACGCCGTTGTAGAAGTGTGAACGCAGGTTCTGAGCGAAAAAGTCAGCCTGATCCGAAGCCGTTGTAGGGTATGTCTCTACTGTCTGTCACCAGCCGATCGGGCCTCTTCGCGAGCAGGCTCGCTCCCACAATGGATCTTCAAACGGCATAAGTTCTATGCCAGGCAAAGACCCTGTGGGAGCGAGCCTGCTCGCGAAAGCGGCCGGCCAGACAACATCCATTCCAGACAGGCAACAAAAAACCCGGAAGCTCTCGCTCTCCGGGTTTTTGTTATCGCCAGTCCAGTCAGCGGTTAAACCGCTCCACCAACGAGTATTGAGTGTTGGCAGTCTTCGTCAGCTCTTCACTCAGCAACGCCGAGTTGTGCGCCTGTTCCGACGTCTGATCCGCCAACTCCGAGATATTGCTGATGTTGCGGCTGATCTCTTCAGCCACCGCACTTTGCTCTTCCGTCGCAGCGGCGATCTGCGTGGTCATGTCGGTGATGTTGGCCACCGCTTCGCTGATGCCGACCAACGCCTGATCCGCTTCCAGCACCCGCGCCACACCTTCTTCGGCCTGACGATGCCCGGCTTCCATGGTCTGTACCGCGCTGGAGGCAGTCTGCTGCAACTTGGCGATCAGGGCGTGAATCTGCCCGGTCGACTCGCTGGTGCGTTGCGCCAGTTGGCGAACTTCGTCAGCCACGACAGCAAAGCCACGGCCCATCTCGCCGGCACGCGCGGCTTCAATCGCAGCGTTGAGGGCCAGCAAGTTGGTCTGGTCGGCGATGCCTTTGATCACATCAACCACGCCGCCGATTTCGTCGCTGTCCTTGGCCAGTTGAGTCACGGTCAGGCCGGTTTCACCGACAACGACCGACAGACGCTGAATGGCTTCGCGGGTTTCGCCGGCGATGTCACGGCCACGACCGGTCAGGCGATTGGCTTCCTGAGTGGCGTCGGCGGTGCGCTGGACGTGGCTGGCGACTTCCTGAGTGGTGGCGGCCATCTGGTTGACGGCGGTGGCGACCTGTTCGGTTTCCACGCGTTGACGTTCCAGACCGCTGGAGCTGTTGTGCGCCAGGGCGTCGGACTGCTTGGCCTGATCGGTCAGGTGTTCGGCGGTGTCCTGCAGACGAGTCAGGCAGGTTTTCAGGCGTGCTTCCTGGCTGAGGATCGACATTTCCAGACGCGCCTGGGCGCCACGGCTGTCGGTGTACATCTGCGCGATCAACGGGTCTGAAGTGGTCTGCTCAGCCAGGCGCAACAGGCGCTTGAGCCCGCGTTGCTGCCATTGCAGGCCCATCAGGCCCAGCGGCACTGACAAACCGGCGGCGAGGGCGAAGCCCCACTGCGAGTTCAGGGTCGCGCCGATCACGAAACCCAGTTGGCTGACCAGAATGAACGGCAGCCAGTCTTGCAGCACCGGCAGCCATTTGTCGCTGGACGGGATCGCCGACTTGCCTTGGTTGATGCGTTGGTAGAGCGCTTCGGCACGGCGGATCTGTTCGGCGGTGGGTTTGATCCGCACCGACTCGTAACCGACCACCTGATTGCCGTCGAACACCGGTGTCACGTAGGCGTTAACCCAGTAATGGTCACCGTTCTTGCAGCGATTCTTGACAATGCCCATCCATGGCAAGCCTTGTTTCAGTGTGCCCCACATGTGCGAAAACACCGCCGCCGGGACGTCGGGGTGACGGACCAGGTTGTGCGGCGCACGGATCAGTTCTTCACCCGAAAACCCGCTGATTTCGACGAACGCGTCGTTGCAGTAGGTGATCACGCCCTTGGCGTCGGTTGTGGAAATCAACCGCTGCTGAGCCGGGAAAGTCCGTTCGCGTTGTGTAATAGGCTGGTTGTTACGCATGGTTTTTCAATCCGCAAGGCTTTGAAAGGTTGTCGGCGGTGACAGCTTTTTATTGAAATTTTTTTTCAGATTCAAGAATGCCGTCGCAAAACGGTCATTGCTTCAACCGGCGAGCATCGGATAGGAGAACAAGCCGAAATGCAGCAGGTTGAGCCCGAAATGCGTGGCAATCGCCGCGCCGAGTCCGCCAAAACGATAGGCCAGACCATAGCCGACCCCGGCCAGCCCTGCCAGCAACACCCAGGTCCAGCCTGCACCGGCGTGCACCAGGCCAAAGATCAGTGAGGCGAGCAGCAGCGCGAGGTTTTCACCGTAAGGCAGATGCTTGAAATGGCGACTGAGACCGCCCTGTATATAGCCGCGAAACAACGCCTCCTCGACCAACGTCACCAGCAGCAGGTTGTTCAGCACCCACAGCCACGCCTGATCCGGCCACTTCGGCGCCCAGGCGATCACGCCCATCAACAGCGCGCCACCGAGGGCCAGGATTGCGCTCAACGTGAGGGCGAGCGCGGTGGCGTAGACCGTCAGCCGCAACGAGCGCCGCGCGACAATCCACGGGCAGACCAGCAATAGCCAGAAACCAATCAGCGGTTTGTCCAGGTTGAGGTACATCGAATACCGCACCGCGTCGTCGCTGAACCGTTGCGGATCAATCGCCCGGCCATTGGCGAAGCCCGGCAACCAATGCAACGCCAAGGCCACCGCCAACACGATGAACAGGCCATGGCCGAGAAAACGCGCGACCGGCACTTTTTGCAGATGCACGGCAAAACCGGCGAACGCCAGCAGGCCAATGGAGATCAGTGCCAGCCAGCCGAGCTGGCCGTAGCTCAGTGCCAAACCGTAGCCTAGGCTGAGAAGCGCCAGATAGAGCCAAGGCAACGCCTTCATCGAAAGTCCCTGTGCAGAATTTGTGGAAAGGCTTTCTACACGGGTGAAGGCGGGGGGACAAGTGAAGCTGCGGCGGAATGTAGGGACGGCACACAAACCCTCGGCCACACACAATCCCATGTGGGAGCGAGCCTGCTCGCGAAAGCGGTGGGTCAGACAACATCAATGTCGACTGATCCGCCGTCTTCGCGAGCAGGCTCGCTCTCACATGGGATTTGTGTAGGGCTTGGGATCAGCTCAAGTTGAGTTTCGCCGCCGCACGCTCGGTTATTTCCGTACGCAGTTTCAGCGACGGCGCCGCCCGCAGTCGTGCTTCATCGACAATCGCACTCGGCGCACTGTCTGGGCTGCCCGAATTGAACGGCGGCGCCGGCGCATATTCGAGCTGCAACTGGATCAATTGCGCCGCGTCGGCACCGACCAATTCTTCCGCCAGCACCAAAGCGAAATCGATCCCCGCCGTGATCCCGCCACCGGTAAACAGATTGCCGTCGCGCACCACCCGATCCTTCACCGCAATCGCCCCCAGTGTCGGCAGCAAATCGTGATAAGCCCAATGCGTGGTCGCGCGTTTACCTTGCAGCAGACCCGCCGCGCCGAGCACCAGCGAGCCGGTGCACACCGAGGTCACATACCGCGCCTGAGCAGCCTGACGTTTGATGAACGCCAGCGTCTGCTCATCCTCCATCAACGGCCCGACGCCACCGCCGCCGGGCACGCAGATCACATCCAGATCCGGGCAATCTTCAAACGTGGTGGTTGGTTTCAGCAGCAGACCGGTGCTGGCGGTGACCGGCATCAGATCCTTCCAGATCAGATGCACCTGCACGCCTGGCAGCGAAGCGAGCACGTCGTAAGGCCCGGTCAGGTCGAGTTGCTGAACCTGGGGAAACAACAGAAAACCGATCTGCAGCGTCATCGTTCTTGCTCCATGAAAAAGGGTGGACGGCTCCACTGTAGACGGGTAGGTTCTGGCGCATACGCCAATAAGCCCACGAAATACGCCAAATGCCCAAAGCCATCCACGTACTCGCGTTTGCCAACATGCAGATCCTCGACGTCACCGGGCCGTTGCAGGTGTTCGCTTCGGCGAATGACCTCGCCCGTCAGCGCGGGCTGCCCGTTCCTTATGCACCGAGTGTCATCGCCAGCGGCGGCGGGGCGGTGATGTCCTCGGCAGGTTTGGCGGTGTTGGCCGAGCCGTTGCCGCAAGCACCCAGCGACACGCTGATCATTGCCGGCGGTTGGGGCATTTATCCGGCCGCTGAAGACGTGCCGCTGGTGGATTGGGTGCGCGAACATGCGGCGAAATGTCGGCGCGTAGCGTCAGTGTGCACCGGGGCATTTTTGCTCGCGGCCAGCGGCTGGCTCGATGGTCGTCGCGTCGTTACCCACTGGACCCGTTGCGAACAACTGGCCCAGCAGCATCCCAATCTGCACGTCGAGGCTAACCCGATTTTCATCAACGACGGCCCGGTGTGGACCTCGGCAGGTGTCACGGCGGGTATCGATCTGGCATTGGCGATGGTCGAGGAAGATCTCGGTAGCGACATCGCGTTGGACGTCGCCCGACACCTGGTGGTGTTCCTCAAGCGCCCGGGCGGGCAGTCGCAATTCAGCGTGACCTTGTCGCTGCAGAATCAGGGCAATCGCTTTGATCAGTTGCACGCGTGGATCGCCGAAAACCTGACCTGCGACCTCGGCGTCCCGACCCTCGCCGAGCAGGCCGGTATGAGCGAACGCAGTTTTATCCGCCATTACCGTGCCGACACCGGCCAGACGCCGGCGCGGGCCATCGAGCTGATTCGGGTGGAAACCGCACGGCGCCTGTTAAGCGACACCGGCCTGCCGGTCAAACGCATCGCTGCCAATTGCGGGTTTGGCAGTGAAGAAACCTTGCGCCGCAGTTTTCTACGGGCGATTGGCGTTACGCCGCAGGCTTATCGGGAGCGGTTTTCGGTGAGTGCTGCCGAGTCTTGAAGACAAAGGTATTCCTGCTCACACTGCCCGCAAATTATTTAGCATGGAGCTCGCATGACCTTAGGTGTTTCTTATGCCCTCAATCAGCGTCTTGTTGTGCTGGGGGACTTGCTGTTGTCGGGCAATGAACGTGAGCACGACGTTTGCATCCCGTCTGTGGGCGATGTGACTGAGGTTTTCCCCAAAGGCTCCGGATACTCAATTATTGGATTGACTCAAAAAGTCATTGTGATCTGTGATGACTTGGCTATAGCTTGGGCTGGGCATGAAATCGCGGCCACAATGGTGATCCGGGAGCTTCGGGATCTCGCTGTCACGGGGCTGACTCCGCAGTCCCTCAGTGCGTTTCTGCAGCAGCTGCCGGAAGACTTGAAGGGGCTGGACCTGCAGCTGACGGGATTTTTTGTATACGAGAAAGAGCCTTATCTGATCGATTTCAAGGCCGACGCCGTCGACACACCGCATTGCTCATATTTGCAAGTAATTGGCACAGGAGCACCGGTATTCGAAAAAATGCTCGCCCAGTGCCAATTGGAAATGGGAGCCCGCCGGGGGGTCGACGCCGAGCGAGGCGACTTCCTGGTCACCACGATGGCATTTGCCGGCCTGCTGCTGGAGCTGGAGTTGAAAAGCAAGACAACCTCGTTGCACAGCTATTTCGGGGGTGGGTACGAAGTGGTGTTGGGAGAAGCAGGGGCTTTTCGCAAGCTGGATGACGTGACCCATGTTTATTGGAATGTTCAGGTGAGCGCGGATGGTGTGGGTATCTCCAAACCGTTCCATATTCAGAAACAGTTCTATCGGGATCGCAACTTGATGATCATGCCAGTCCGCTTTCCTGCGCAAGACTCAGATCAACAAGCAATTACGTGCAACGAACTTTACGTGGTTCAAGAACCGGGAGGCGTATGGGATGCGCAGGAAATCAATACTGATGACTTGCCGTCTTACAACTCTCGTAGTACCTGCCATTTTTTTATACAGGGCGAGACGGCGCAGGTATTCACCCGGTATCAGTACCGTGAAGATCCGCAGGACAATGATTTGAGGATTATTGAGACGGCCAAGGGCATGAGGTTGGAAATCCGCAAATCGTTCTTCGAAACAATTGCCTCGACGCTTCAGAAGGATCCGCGATGGCAACTGTCGGTGTGACGATCAAACCTGCAAAACGTCCCGTGCAGACTCCCAGGCATGGCGTCAAACACCACTAGACCATTCGCCGGCAGCAGGTCCATTGCGTATGGGGTCGCTTCGCAACCCGGCGGGAGCAAGCTCCCTCGCCACGGGGAGCGGCACGTGTCGGCGTCAGTTCTTGGTTAGCCGAACAGCACCTTTTGCCAATACTCTTCGCCGATGATTGCAATTGGTACGCCGCTGTTTCTAAGTTCTACGGCCTTCTTGATTTTGGTGCCGTAAGAGCTGTGAAGCCACTGATCATTGCCGATGCTGCCCACTACCAGATAGTGAATCTTTTTGCTGACGGAACCGCCAATAAGTCCACCACGCTCGATGATCTGCGATTCACACTCCTTTCGGGGTCCATAGGCCATGATGCCTGTAAAGAGGAATACCCGGTCAACCAGGCATAACTCCGGGGCCGGGTGGTCGAGAGGCAGACTGGTAGACGCTGTATGGGTTAGTTCGACGCCGACCGGTAACCCCGTGAACTGATGGAGCATTTCCAGCAATTCCACGGACTCTTCGGCGTCCAGTGCGCCGTCGTTAAGCATGTCGGACAAGCGTCGATAAAGGATATTCACGACTGGATCGCTCAAGTGCACCAGATGCGTTTCGATCCATGTCTTTAGAAACTCGGCCTCTTGCTGATTGATCTTGCCGTCGGCGGCAAGTCCGGCGGCAATACCAACCAGTGCGTCGGCTGAGCGACGGTCGATCCTGGCCTGGTGAAAGAAAACGCTGTTTTGAAATTCCTGATGCAAATCGACCATCGCTGACTTCCCCTTAAGCCTCGGCTTCCGCCACCTGATTGAAATATTTCGTCCGATCCGGCGTAAACGTGACGACCATCTTCGTCCGCGAACAGGTCAGGGAGCGCTCTTCAGTGAGATCAATACTCAGATCTTCGCCACGCAAACCCTGCCACTGCGCCAGGTATTTCAGCGAACCGTACTTTTGGTTTTTCTTCAAGCTGCGGCTCACGCCACCTTTCCAGCCCAGCACCGGCAGTTCATCGGCCAGGCAGCGTTGGGCGAGTTCGGGGAAACGGGTGGCGCGCTGGCGGCCGATTTCCCAGCACTTGATCAGGCCTTTGTCGGCGTCTTCCCAGAGTTGAGTGCGGGTGAGGCCGGTGCGCAGAGGCGTGGAATGGGGGCGGTGAACGTGGTGAGTCATTCTGCTTCCTTGAGTTCGGGTTTTGTTGGACAGCTCCGCTGTGCCCGTTGCGGTGGATGGTAGGGGTGGATGTCACTACTGGCAACAAGGTATTTCGGGGTGTAAGTGCAAGTTGCAGGGGGGGACTTGCAGCACAGTTGTTGAGTCTTTGTAAGCCATTGCCGCGCAGACGGGGCGTACTCCCCGTCAGATGTAGGCGGGGGGACTACTGATGCGCGGCGGCTAGAGAAATTTCCGACAGCCTCTGATGGCAATTACGGCTGCCACTCACTCTTTTCCCCACTCAAACGTCGATCCAGAAAACTCGCCGCACTGATCAACGCCAGGTGCGTCAGCGCTTGCGGTGTATTGCCCAGATGCCGGCCGTGGCTGTCGAATTCCTCGGCATACAAACCAAGGGGATTGGCGTAACGCAGCAATTGCTCGAATTCCAGATGGGCTTTTTCCACTTGGCCGGCGCGGGCCAGGCATTCGACGTACCAGAACGAACACGCGGCAAACGCGCCCTCGGTCCCGGTCAACCCATCGATATTGGCGTCGTCGTTGCGATAGCGGTAAACCATGCCGTCGCGCACCAAATGCTGCTCGATGGCCTTCAGGGTCGACAGCCAGCGCGGGTCCTTGGCACTGACGAAACGCACCAGCGGCATCAGCAGCATCGAGCCGTCGAGCGCCGTGCCACCTTTGTACTGGACGAAATGTCCGCGCTCTTCATCCCAGAAGTTGTCCCAGATATCGTTGTAAATCGCCTGTCGCGTTTGGTCCCACTGCGCGAAGGGTGCGGGCAGCGAGCGCTTCGAAGCCAGGCGAATGGCCCGGTCCAGCGCCACCCAGCACATCAGTCGCGAGTGCAGAAAGTGATGCTGCTCGCCGCGCATTTCCCAGATGCCTACGTCCTTGGTCTGCCACGTCTCACAGACTTGATCGACGACTTCGCGCACGTGTTTCCAGCCTTCGTGGGAAATCGCGTCGCCGTACTTGTTGACCAGATACACCGCATCCATCAACTCGCCAAAGATATCCAGCTGAATCTGGTCATACGCGCCATTGCCGATGCGCACCGGTTTTGCGCCGCCGTGCCCGGACAGGTGATCCAGTTCGGTCTCAGGCAATTCCTGTTGGCCGTCGATGCCGTACAGGATGTTGAGCTTGACCGGTTGCCCGTGACAGTCGCTGACCCGTCCGCGCAGCCAGCCCATGTACGCGTTTGCTTCGCTGACGAAACCCAGGCGCATGAACGCGTACACGGTGAACGAGGCATCGCGGATCCACGTGTAGCGGTAGTCCCAGTTGCGCTCGCCGCCCGGCGTTTCCGGCAGGCCGAACGTGGCAGCGGCGAGGATCGCGCCGTGTTTGCGCGAGGTCAGCAACTTGAGCGCGAGGGCCGAGCGATTGACCATTTCGCGCCAGCGTCCGCGGTAGATGGACTGGCCAAGCCAGTCGCGCCAGAACTTCAGCGTACGTTCCATGCACAGCTGCGCGGCGCCCTCTTCGAAACGTGGATCGTCTGCGCCACCGAGCAGAAATGCGGCGGTCTGATCCTGCTTCAACGTGAAGGAAGCGACCGCCGCCTCGGTATCAATCTGCAGCGCTTGATCGGAGGACAGGCGCAACGACGGCTGACCCTCGGCGCTGAAAATCACGGTCTGTTCGTCCATCCGCGCCCGCGTTTCAGCTCGGGCGTAATCGTGGCGCACCGCGCAGCGCACGTGAAAAGTCGCCTCGCCGCTGACCACGCGAACCCGGCGCATCAGCAGCGGCAGGGCGTCGTCATTGTCGCCAATAGGCAGCAGATCGGTGACTTCGACCACCGCGCGCTCACTCAGCCAGCGAGTCTGCAAAACGTTGGTGTCGGGCAGGTAAATCTGCTCGCGGCGCGCATCGGGCAAGTCCGGCGTGATCTGGAAAATCCCGGCCTCGGGCGTGTCCAGCAATGCGCAGAAAATCGACGGACTGTCGAATTCCGGCCAGCAGAAAAAATCCACGCTGCCGCGATCATTGACCAGCGCTGCACTGCGCATGTCGCCAATGATGCCGTGGGCGTCGATGGGGCTTTGTCGTTCGAGGTGATGCTCAGCCATTGCCGCGAAACTCCGGATAGAGGCTCATGCCGCCGTCGATGAACAGGGTGGTGCCGACGATGTAGTCGGAGGCGTCGGAGGCGAGGAAGACGACTGCGTTGGCGACGTCTTCGACATCACCGATGCGGCCGTAGGGAATCAGTTTGAGCAGGTCTTGTTCAGCCTCGCCGGTCGTCGCCGCTGCATTGATCGGCGTACGAATCGCCCCAGGCGCAATGCCGTTGATACGAATCCGTTGATGGCTGACTTCCTGCGCAAGGGTCTGCATCAACTGATCGACGCCACCTTTGGACGCGGCGTAATTGACATGGCCGGCCCAGGGGATGCGTTGATGCACCGAACTCATATGGATGATCTTGCCGGCCGCGCGGGACACGCCTTCACGAATACCTTGGCGATTGAAAATCCGCAGGGCGGCGCGGGCGCAGAGGAACTGGCCCGTGAGGTTGACGCCGATCACCGCATTCCAGTCGTCCAGCGACATATCCACAGCGGCGGCGTCTTTTTGCAGGCCGGAATTGGCGATCAGAATATCCAGCGAGCCGAAGGCCTCGACGGTCTCGGCGAACAGTCGCTCAACCTCGTCTTCCTTCGAGACATCGGCGCCGATGGCCAACGCTTGCCCACCGTCGGCGATGATCTGCCGGGCCAGCGCTTCGGCCGGTTCGGCCTGACGGTTGTAGTTGATGACGACTGCGGCGCCGGCAGCGGCGAGGGCTTTGGCGGCGGCGTGGCCGATGCCGGAACTGGCGCCGGTGACAAGGGCCACTTGGCCGGTGAGGGAGATTTGCATGCAGGGTCGCGCCTTGAGTGAGGGCTTATTAAGCTGACCGGCGGCGAGCAGTGAGAGTTCAGCTC